>JAUVBS010000508.1 GCA_030591105.1 bacterium
ACGCGGCTCGTCGCCGGCGCAGGTCCGGCTACTCGACGATGGCCTGCCGCTGGACGAGGCGCAGACCGGGACCAACGACCTGTCGTTGCTGCCGTTCGAACGGATCGCCGCGGCTGACATCTACCGCGGCTTGGTGCCAGCGGAGTTCGGTGGCGTCGGCGGCGCGGGAGCGGTCGATCTCATCACCCGCGGTATACCGGCACGCGGCTACGATCTGCGGCTGTTCACCGGTTCGTTCGGTGATCTGGGTGGACGGCTGACAGTCGGCTCGACCGCGGCCGCCGGACACCGCTCACTGCTGGCGACGGTCCACGGCCGCCGCATCGACAACCGTTACTGGTTCACCGATCACAACCAGACCTTCCACGACCCGACGGACGATGTCCGCCGTCAGCGCGAGAACGCCCACTGGCAAGAGTGGGGTGCGTTCGTACGCGGCGACCTGGCGGTGGGCTCGCTGGCAGGCATGGTCAACGCCGGCCACTTCCGTCGCGACGGCGGTCGACCCGGACCGCTCGGTTACACAAGCGAGCACGCCACGGTGCGCCACCAGCGGACCGACGCCCGGCTACGGCTCGCCCGCGCCGACGGCAAGCTCGCTCTCGATGTGGCTGGGGATCGTGTGGAGCAGATCCTCTACGACCCGCTAGGTGAAGTCGGTTTCGATCCACCTGGGGACACGCGATCACTCAGTCACGATCTCTACGCTAGGCTGGTTGCCGGCCCGGTCGCCGATCTGGCGACGTTCGGCAGCTGGCTACCTGACGGTTCGATTCGATTGCGGCTGGGTGCCGACGCGCGCGGTCAGTGGTACCGGCAGTGGTTCGGCGACGACTCCGAGCCGGAGCGCCGCCGTACCGTCGTTTCGGCGTTCGCCGGCTTGGCCCTGGATTTCTACCGGCTGCGGCTGCTGGTGGCGCCGGCTTGGCGCTGGCAGCGGGTCGAAGACAATTTCCCGCCGGTTCCGGCTTTACCTTGGCTGCCGGAGTTGCCGGCTGTACGGCATGTGCAAGAGGACGCGTCGCCATCGCTGGCGGCGGTCTGGGAAACGTTACCCGGGCGTATAATCGTCGAGGGCCGGATCGCGCGATCGGTGCGTCAACCGACCTGGATCGAGCTGTTCGGGTACCGCGGCGGTGTCGATGGCAACCGCGAACTGGCGCCTGAACGCATCAATTCGTGGGATGTCGGCGCGCGCGTGAAACTCGCCGGCGGCGCTTGGCAGCTGCGCGCCGCGCTGTTCGGTCTGCAGACGGACGCTACGATCATCTTCGTCCAGAACAGCCAGCGCACCAGCAAGGCGTTCAACTTCGGCCGCACGACGAATCTGGGCGTGGAGATCGAGGCGTTCGGTCGTCTGCCCGGTGGTGGTCAGTGGCTCGGCAACGTCACCTGGCAAGACCCGCGCGACGCCGGGCTGGACCCCGCTTACCACGGCAAGGAGCTGCCGTTCTTGCCGCGGCTACAAGTGTTCGCTCGGCTCTCACCGGCGTGGGGCCGTTGGCGTCCCTTTGTTGCGGCTACCTATCTGTCGGCCAACTACCGTGACCGCTACAACCAACCGATCGACCGCGCACCGGCGCGGACGGTGGCCAATCTGGGGCTGAGTTACCAGTGGATCGGTGGGCTCGGCGGTCGGCGCCGCGAGACGACTGTGACCGCCGAGGCCGTCAATATCACCGGCAACGACGTGTACGACGTGGAGGGGTTTCCGTTACCGGGGCGGTCGTATCGGCTGTCGCTGAGCTGGCGGTGATCGCTTCGCGAGGGAATTCTCAAGACGAGAACAGGATAGCCACCCGGCAACCGTCGGGCCGGCAGAAAGGAAAGAGCGCTATGAAAACGAACCGCGGAATAGGCAGTGC
>JAUVBS010000318.1 GCA_030591105.1 bacterium
CGGCGCGGGCGGGGCAGCGGCCGTCGGCTGGCCTTCGGCACCTGGCTGGCCGGTCTGTTCTCCGGCGCGCGCCTGGGCCATGGCTGCCGCCATGGCCGGCGGCATCTGCATCCCCGCCGGCATCTGCCGGCCGGCCATACCGCCGGGGCCGGCCAGCGACGTTTCGGTCGGTTCGATGAGTACGGCCTGACAGGGGCTGTCGACCAGATAGCGGGCGAGCATGTGCTCAACCTCTTCGCCGATGACTTCGCTCAGCCGCTCACGGTAGGCGACGAAAAAATCGAGGCCGGCCAGAGCGAGCGGCTCGGCGATGTAGATACCGGTCATGCGCAGCTGTTCGCGCTCGAGTAGCGTGTCGGTCTCGCGCATGGCGATGATCTCGCGCACATCCTCAGCGGTCACGTGCGATTTGATGGCCGCCGCGGCTGCGTCCTGCACCAGACGGTAACAGCGCTGCGGATCGAATTGGTCCGGCAGATCGAAACGCATCATCAGCCGGCCGTAATCGGCGGCGCGGTCCCACCAGATCGTCGCTTCGGGACGCTCGTCAGACGTGAGGTCAGCCAGCGTACGGTCGAGGATGCCGGTCACCGGCATCGCGAGCAAATCGGTCATGACCAAGAACGGAAAGTAGTCGGCCGAGTCGTAGCCCGGCGCTTCGAAGGCGAGCGCCGTCAGCCGATCGCTGCCCCCTTTACGCACGACGCTACTGGTGCGATCGATGTGAGCCGGTGGTATCAGATCACGCGCGGCAAGGGTGCCCGGAGCGATCTGGCCGTAGTACTGGTCGAGCAGGGCGAGCGCCTCGTCACGCTCGAAGTTACCGACCAGCGCCAGGGTCATGTTGTTCGGTACGTACCACTGCTGGTAGAAGGCGTACACGTCGTCACGTTCGAGGTGGGCGATGGTCGCACGCGTGCCGAGTGTCGGCAGCTCGAGACAGCTATCGGCATAGAGCAATTCGCGAAGCACCTCGTCGGCGAAGTGGCCTGGAGCGTCGCGTCCCTGGACCAGTTCGCCCAGAACGATCCCCTGCTCCTTGGCGAATTTCTGCTGCGGAATCACCGATGCGAACAACATCTGCGACTGGATTTCCATGCCGGTCGCGATCTCACCAGCCGGCACGACCATGATGTAGTTGGTGAAGAAATCGGTCGTGTGGGCGTTGTTGTACGCGCCCGCGCGGTCGGCCAGCGCGTATAGCTGATCCTGGTCGTATTTTTCGGTTCCGTTGAACAGCAGATGCTCGAGCATGTGACTCATGCCGCTGGTACGGAAATCCTCGTACGCCGAGCCGACCTTGACCTGGGTATAGATACCGACCATCGGTTGGGCGGGGTTACGCATCAACACCACGCGTAGACCGTTCTCCAGCATCACGATCTCCGTGTTGTCGGCGATATGATAGAAGACCGGCTCGAGCGGCTCGGTCTCGATACCCTCGCCGCGCTGGGCCGCCACGGCGCCACCGGTCGACGCGATCACGCCGGTCAAGGCGCTACCGACCAGTAGAACTGATAACGCGCACCAACCGACCAGCCTCCGACCGGCCGGGCGGCGACGAATCCTGTCGATGTTGATGATCTTGACGATCTGCACGGGTCTCCTCCGATAGTCGTTAGAGAATCGCGGCGTCGGTGCTAGACCAGCGCCACGGCTGCCTCGACAATACCGACGAAACTCTCGGCGTCGAGGCTCGCACCACCGATCAGCCCACCATCGACGTCCGGCAACGCGAACAGCTCGCGGGCGTTGGTCGGCTTGCAACTGCCACCGTAGAGAATGCGGATGTCTGCCGCAAGTTCCCCACCAAGCAGTTCACCGACGACCGTGCGCGAGTGCGCATGCATGGCCTGGGCAATCTCGGGCGTTGCCGTCTCACCGGTGCCGATGGCCCAGACCGGCTCGTAGGCGAGTAACGTGTTCTCGGCGGTCACAGAAGCCAGCCGGGGCAGTACACCGGTGATCTGGTCGCGTACGACCGTTTCGGCCCGGCCCGCCTGGCGCTCGTCCAGCAACTCGCCGTAACAGAAGATCGCCGTCAGCCCGGCCGCGTGGGCCAGATCGATCTTGCGCACGAACTGATCGTCACTCTCGCGCTGATACTGGCGACGCTCGCTGTGGCCAACGATCACATGGCTACAACCGACCTCGGCCAGCATCGCGGCGGAGATCTCACCGGTGAACGCCCCGCTCTCGTGGTCGGCACAGGTCTGGGCGCCGAGCAGCAGAGGATGGCCATCGGCCACCTCGCGCACCGCCGGGATCGTCACGTAGGGCGGACAGACAAGAACATCACAACCAGGCTCAGCGCTGGCCAAAGAATCCAGGCTGGCGAGGCGATCGCGTACACCGCTCGCCAAAACGAGCCCCGCTGCGGGCCCCAGGTTCAGCTTCCAGTTCCCGGCCACCAGGTAACGGCGCATGGTGATTCCTTCCGTAGGGGCGCACGACAGGCGTAGGCGCCGCAGCCGTAGAGCCAAAGATTGCCAGCCGTGTCGGTGCCGGCCACTGCTGAGGCACGCCGCAACCCGCCTCATCAAACCGGGTGGAATATGTCACCGAAAGGGGGATTTGTCCACCGAGCCAGACGTAGCTGTACCTCTGGGCAGCGCGAAGCCGACTCTTCAACTGAACCCTCGAAATTGTGTCTATTCTGGCCTCGGCGAACAGGGCGCACTATAACGACAAGTCGACCTTCGACAATTTTGCTCTCTCGCTGGGAAGCAAGGTCGTGAAAGACGTCTGCCAGGTATCGCCGGAGCTCCTTGTACAGGATTTTCCTCCGGTACTTCGGGATCTACTAGTCCCCCGGCAAAGCCGGGGGATTTCATACTTGAATCAAGTTTTTGTCTCCACAAACAAAGACCCCCCGGGGGGTTCGCATTTGATCTATAATATTGGATATTGGCGTTTTTGTCTTCGATAACGCCGGTGTTCACCACGGGGGATACATTTTCGAAAGCACAACCCAACTCCGTCATCGCTCACTATTTCTCGATGCCGTCTCGGGCCAAGATTCCCCGCTGGAAATAGTGCTTTATCTCGCGCATCTCGGTCACGAGGTCTGCTTTCGCGACGATCTCATCGGGCGCGTTTCTTCCGGTGAGGATCACCTCGACTTCGGTGGGCCGCTGCTCCAGGAAATCCAGCACCTCATCGCCAGCGAGCATCCCGAACCAGATGGTCACGTTGATCTCGTCGAGGATGATGATGTCGAAGCGACCGCTGCCCATCTGCTCGCGGGCGCGTTCGAGACCTCGCCGAGCCTGGGCGGCGTGCTCGGGAGTGACCTCTTCACGCCGCACGCAGCGGGTATCCCCGTACTGCTCGATCTCGATGAGAGAGTGATCACGTAGCGCCTGCAACTCGCCGTACATCTGCCCCTTCATGAACTGACCGATGTAGGTTCGCAGACCGTGGCCGGCGGCCCGTAGAGCCAAGCCGAACGCAGCTGTGGTCTTGCCCTTCCCGGCCCCGGTGTAGACCTGGACGTAACCTTTGTCCAGCATGTTGAACGTCCCTCCTGTTCGGGTCGGAAACGAGAGCGGCGGCAATCAAGACCGCACGCGCTGGATCAGGACCGCACGC
>JAUVBS010000157.1 GCA_030591105.1 bacterium
CGGGAAGCCACAGCCGCCACCCCGGTGTTTCACGTCAGCCGCGGCGAGGCCCCCCCGGGGGGGCGGTCATGCCGGCGAAGGTTCCATCACGGCCTTGTCGATGATCTTGTGGCTGTCGCGCGGGCGGCGGCCAGTAGCTGCTGCAGCGCCGTCCTTACCGAGGCGAGCGTGTAGGGATCGAGCGGGTCGGTTGGTTGGTCTGGCTGCTCGAAGTGGGGCGGCTCCTGGTATCTGCGACCCCATTCGGCATCGACGTCGCGTACGAAATCGACCAACCATTCCTCACGTCCGAGTAACTTCTCGATCACGGCCACCAGACCTGCCAGCGGTTGGTCGAGGTGACGCGCCATGATCGGTTCGCTTGATCGCACGGTCCGCGCCAGGAGCGTCAGGAGTGCGCCGTCGGGATCGTCCAGTTGACGCTCCGCGAACTGCATCGCTGTGGTCTGTGCCTGCTCGAGCAGAGTCACCGGCGAGGCGCCTTGCAAGTGGCCGCCGTCAGCGGCGCGGCCGATCGCCTCGGCGAGGCTGAACTTCCGATCGGCGCGTATCTCGCGCTCGATCGCTCCGTGCCGTGAACCATCTCGCTGCTTGCGGTCGTTCATGTTCGATCCGGATCGCTGGGTTTCCGTGCATAGACCGTCATCCGGTCGCCGAAGCGGTTGGTGACGCTCGTCAGTGGATAGTTGACGGCTTGTAACATGATCTTGACCCAGTAGTCGAGCGAACCGGTCTTGCGACTGAGTCGCTGGGGCGGCGTGGCCTGCTGGATCACTTCCACGTGTTCGAATCGTCGCTCCAGCATCCGGCGAATGGTCGTGCCTGTGTACTCGTACAAGTGATAGGGGTTGTCAGGAAGCTGTTTTTCCCGGCCGGCGAGTTTCAACAGAGGTACTGCCAGCCGTGTTGCGAGGAGGTTGAAGGTGCCCGGTACTCTGATAACGACCAGACCACCGGGGGCCAACAGGGTGTCTATGCGTGCGATGACTCCCGATGGATCGCGGAGATGTTCGAACACATCGCCGGCGTAAACCACGTCCCAAGATCCCGCCGCGGTCGCGAGATCTGCGATCTCGATATTGCCGCACTGGATCTTCAAGCCAAACTTCTGCCGCGCTTTCTCCACCGCGGTAGCAGAGATTTCGATGCCACCCGTCGTGAAACCATCTTCACGCGCCGCGGCCAGGAAATGTCCCATGGCCGCGCCAATTTCGTAAAGAGCGCGGGCAGCCGGATGACGCGAACGGATCTCGCGACGTAAGAAAGTACGGGCCGAATCTCGCGTGCTGTCCGCCCACTTCTCGTAGTCGCTGCCGATTCGGTCGAGTCCGTGCAGACCGTCGGCGAAGTAGTCTTCGTCGTATAGCGTCGCCAGTTCTGCTTCGGTCGGGAGCGGATCGAGCCAGATCAGCCCGCAACAGGTGCAGCGCTGCCCCTCGAAGCGCTTGCCACGCCACAGGTAATGGAACGGCAGGGTCTCGGCGACAGTGTGGTGACAGAGATTGCAGGGCATTGTGCGGCTCCCGGGAATCCGAATCAAGTTTGCCGGCGGTGATACGACCATCGGCAGGCAGGTACGGCCGAGCTCGCTTGGCGCAGTCAATCTGGTGCGGTCAACCCGGCGCAGTCAACCCGGCGCAGTCAATCCGGCGCTGTCTTGGCGAGCCCCTGGTTCAACGCGGTCACGGTCTTGGTTAGCTGGTAGCTGTGCTGATCGGCGGCGGCGTCGACGATATCGGCGCCGTCGATCAGTCGACCGAGGCGCTCACCGCCTGCGTCCGGCCCGGCGGCCAGGATCGCCGGTAGCGCCAGATACAGCTCGCCGGCCAACAACAACTTCAGGCTCTCTTGGCGCAGGTACCAGACGTCCGCGTGGGTGTTCAATCCCAACAGGGCACGGCCCTCCGGGTCAGCGGCGATCTGTTCGAGGATCTCACCCGCGTGTCCAGATGCGGCCGCGGCGCTGAGCGGCGTGTGCCGGGCCAACACCCAGGCGAGCCGTGAGAGTTCCCACGCGGTGTGGTCGTCTCGTAGCCACGCCTGCAAACCGTCCCGGGCTCGATCGAGCAAGAGCGCGACGGCGTCGGCGTCGAGAAGCGCCAGTGCGGTGTCGCCGGTATCCCTCTCGTCTGCAGCGCCCGGCACGGATTCCGTCGTCGGTTTTCCGGGGAGAGGGGGATCTGTTCCCGTATCTGTTGCAGCATCGATTCCCACCGCCGCGTCCGCCGTACGGCGCAGCAGACGGCCGATCCACACCACCGGTAGTAGCCGCTGGCCTGCCGATTCACCGAGCCAGTCCGCTAGCCGTTCGGCGATCGGCGGTGCGAAGCCGCGTGATAACAGCGCCGCGGTCGGTTTGCACAGAGCGTCGAGTACGGTTCCGCTCGGACGACCCGAGCCGGTATCGCCCGCGCTGCCGTCGCCGAGCGGTACACCCGCCGCTGCTTCGGGTATGCCGGCGCCGAGCGGCGCCAAGCTGCTCATCGCCTCGTCGAGCAATTCGGCGCCGGTCGAGGCCGCCGCCGCAGGGTCGAGGCCGCTCGGTCGCGCTGAGCCGAGCAGATCGCGAGCTAGTCGGTCCAGTCGGTCGAGTTTCAGCGCGATGCGTTCATCGACCGTGGGCTGGCCGCATCCCCAGGCTTTCAGACGCTCCGGTCCGGTCAACTCACCGAACTGATCCAGCAGCGGTAACAGCTCCAACTCACGTCGATCCCGGGCCAGATGCGGCGTGCCGCGTCCGTTGAGATGGTCGTGCAAGTGGGACCAAACGCCGTCATGATCGTGCAGCAGCCGAAAGTCGACCATCGCGTGGTACTGATAGCCGCTCAGTTCGATATACAGCCCGTGCTCTGCCAGAGCAGGTGCTAAGCGCAGGTACTCGAGTCCCGTGACGGCGTCGCGGAAAGTGTAGAAACTCCTTTGCTCGCCGTTGAGACCGAGCGCTTCGGCCAGGTTGCGACTTTCCAATCGCGGGGTGTCGACCGTGCCGCGATTCACCGCGCTGGCGGTCTGCAGCGTGCCGCGGGTCGAGGCGTAGGCGTTGTTGTAGAGGATGAGCGCACGATCGTCTCCGCTGCGGTTGGTATAGGCGAAGACATTCTCGTCGACGTGACCGTCCGGGTGTACGAAGTCGAACAAGGCGAAGTTCTCGGCGCCGCTGAACAGTTGCCGGCGGCGCATCAACGGAAAGATCTCCCGTTCGTGTCGCCGAACCATATCGGTATCGATGTGTTCGTCCCAGTAGGCGCGGCGGTACTCCATGCCGTACTTCTCGCTGAATCCTTCGACCTGGCCGTGGCCGAGCATCGGTAGACCCGGCATGGTGATCAGCATCAGCGATACGCCGAAATATTTGTCTCCCTTGCCGAACTGTTCGACCGCGGTGCGCTCGTCCGGGTTGCTCATGAAATTGACGAAGCGCTTGAGCACCTCGGGGCTGAATTCGAGCACGTTCTTGATGGTCTGTCGGTACTTCTGGTTTTCCTCCATCTTCAGCATGTTCATGAACGCGCTGTTATAGACCCGATGCATGCCGAGCGTACGGACGAAGTAGCCTTCCATGAGCCAGAACGCTTCGGCCAGCAACAGAGTGTCGGGCGCCTCGACCGCGACACGGTCGACCACCTCGCGCCAGAACTCATGGGGAACGAGGCGATCGAATGCCTCGCGGGTCAGACCGTGCTCGGCGCGCGACGGTATCGCACCCGCGTCGCCGGGCGACGGGAACCAGAGCCGCTGGAAGTGTTTCTTCGCCAAGGTCATCGCGGCGTCGAAGCGGATGATCGGGAACTGTCGTGCCACATGCAGGATGGTCTGGATCACTGCTTCGCGCACGTCCGCCCGGGAAAAATCGAGCTGGGCGGTGTCGTTCCACGGCATGCTGGTACCGTCGTTGCCGTGGTAGATGTAACGTACGTTGCCGGTGTCGTCATCCCGCCGCTGGAACACCACGGCCGCGTCGCGCTGTTCCCAGTAACCGTCTTCGATGCGGACCGAGACCCGCTCGTCGCCGCAGAGATCGCCGCCGTTGAAACTGTAAGCCGGGTAGGGGGGGTGGTCGAGTTGCAGGAACCAATCGGGGTGTTCGATCAACCAGCGGCTGTCGATGCCCATGTGGTTCGGCACCATATCACTGGCGAGGCGGATCCCGCGGGCGGCCGCCCGTTCGCGCAAGTTATCGTAAGCCGCCGGCCCGCCGAGGTCGGCCGCGATCTCGTATTCGTACAGCGAGTAAGCCGACGCGCCCGCTTCGGGGTTGCCGGTCCACTGCTTGATCGTCTGCGAGGCGCGCGATCGCTCCCACAGCCCGATCAGCCACAGGCCGGTGACGCCCCAGCCGGCGAGCCGGTCCAGCTCCTCGTCCGGGATATCGGCGAGGGTAGCGATGGGACGTTGGTACCACTTGGACAGCTGGTCTAGCCAGACGTAACTGCTCTTGGCCATCAGCACGACGTTGCTCATCCAATCCGCGTCGCTACTGAAGGACTCCGGCTCCGGCCAGCCGTCGTAGGCACCGGCCGTCCCGAGGCCGAACTCGAGCACGGGCGCCGAGCCAGGTGTCAGTGTACGCCGGGCGTCGGTCTCCCGCAGCACGTCGCGCGCCTGATCGATGCGCGCGAGCAGATCGGCCGGGAGCAAATCGGCCCAGTGTTCGCGGATGAAGGCCAGCTGGCCGTCGAGCGAGTCGGGCGAGGCGAGCGCCGGCGCCCGCAGAAATTCGAATAACTTCATGCCGGTGCGGCCGGCCGGTTCCTCGCGCTCGAAGAATTCCTCGATGGCGACGACGAATGGGACGTACGAGGCGCGGCGCTGCAGTTCGCCGTCGTCGAACAGCTCGCGAAACGCGCGCGTGGCGCGGTTGCGGACATTCAGGAACAACAGGATCACCTCGAGCGTCAGGTGTTCCTCGACGGGACCGGTCAACTCGCTGAGGAACCGCTGCCAGGTAGCTTGGCCGGTCTGGACCGTTCCGGGTGGGAAGAGGTCGCCGAAGACCGGGTTGATCCTGGTTACGGCCGTCCGGCCGATCCGGTCGCGGGCGTGCTCGCGCCCACGCGCCAGGGCGCCGGGACGGTCTTGCAGGCAGTACTGGCGGGCCAGGTAGCGCAGAGCATCGGTGAGGGCCCCGAGGGCGATCAGATGCTCGGCGAAAACCGGCGGCGTAGCGTAACTCAAGTCCGCGTGCCGCGCGTTGATACGGTCGGCCAATTTGCGCACTGTGTAGGCAGTGCTCTGCTGCGCTAGCGGCGCGACCGGTTCCAGCAATTCATCGACGACGTACCGCTGCCACGCCTGCAGCGAGGTGGCGAAGCCGAAGGGAAAGTAATAACGCAAGTTCTGCTCGAGTCCCGCCGAATCCACGATTTTCCGTCCCGTTGCGGGCCGCGTGAGCGCTTTACCGATATGGCTGCGCCGCCGCACGATACCCCTGGAGGTCTCGCCATCCTTGTTACCACGGCGGGTTGACGTTAGTCTACCAGGGTTTCCCACCCGTGCCACCGGCGGCGTGCCTACGGTCCGCCGCAGGCCGAACTCGAAGGGAGTCCGTCTTGCCCAGGCAGAAGATCCGTGTCGGCAACGCCAGTGGCTACTGGGGGGACGATCTGTCCGCTCTCAAACGCCAGTTGACCGGCGGCAAGCTCGACTACATCACCATGGACTTCCTGGCCGAAATCACCATGTCGATC
>JAUVBS010000441.1 GCA_030591105.1 bacterium
ACCAGTAGATCCCAATGGCCCGGCCCGGTCTGCTCGGCACTCGTCGGCGGGTCCTCCAGCCGGTACCCAGCACGGCGCGGTGCCAGGGCTTGCCACACTGCGCCGAACCGGTCGCCCAGCCGACCCGGTGCGATCGGTTCACGGACCACCGCCGCGGCAGAATCACAACCGCACAAGCGAGCGGCGGCTTCGGGCACGTCGGTCAGAACGATAGGCACACGGTGTCCTCTCTTCGGCGGACGATCGAAGCGGCCGCGGTTGCTCTCTAGAATCTCAGCCGCCGTCTGCGAAGGAAAGCACGCCCTGCTGCGTGCCGGCAACGGCGAAAGAGGTAACGAGGACTGTAACAGTCGTTTATGGCCTCACGCCACTGCCCAAGCATTGCTTGCAGTCTCGGGAACGTATGCTACGGTCGGTCCGTCGTGTGTACGATGCCACGCAACGGGAGGGCACAAGCCGTCCCGCCTCACCACGTCCGGCCAAACAGAGGAGGAACAATGCGAGGACCAACCAGATGGACCCTGCTGGCGGCGGCTGTGCTGGTGGCTTTTGCCGGCACTGCCCACGCTGCAGGCTTCAATATCTACGAAGCCGGTGCCCGCGCTACCGCCCTCGGCGGCGCGTTTACCGCCACCGCTGACGACGGCTCCGCCCTGTTCTACAACGCCTCGGGTATGTCGTTCGTAGAGGGCCATGCTGTGGATATCAACCTGATGCCGATCTCGCCCGGATTCAAGTTCGCCGAGGCCAACGATGGGCAGCAAAACGCGACGGTCAACGCCTCGTTCCCGGTTCCGGGCGCCTACTACACCAGCAACCACGGCACCATCGCGTGGGGCATCGGTGTCTACGCGCCGTACGGTCTCGGCATCGAGTGGGAGAATCGCGATACCTGGGTGGGCCGCCAGGCGAGCTACGACGTGTCCATCGAAACCATTTACCTCACTCCTGCGATCTCGTGGCGGGTCAGCGATTCCTTCGCGGGCGCGCTCGGCGTGGACGTCGTGAAGCAGTCGCTGGATCTCAACAAGATGACCTTGCACCCGGCGCTCGGCGTGAACGCCTTGAACACCTCGATCGAGGGTCACAGCGACATCGCCGTCACGCCGACAGCCGGTTTGATGTTCCGACCGAATCCGGTGCTCTCGCTCGGACTGATGTACCACCACTCGGTCACCATGAAGTACACCGACGGGGATGCCCACATCACCAACATCGCCACACCGGGCAGCGATGCTTACTACTGGGGCGCAGCCTTGCTGGCAGGCCTCGGCGGGGAGAACCACAAGCTCGCCAGCGAACTGAATCTACCGTCGATCCTGTCGGCGGGCGTCTCCTGGCAGTTCATCGCCAAGTTGCGGGCGGAGTTCAACGCCGTCTGGTTCAAGTGGTCGGAGTTCCAGTCGCTCAGTATGACCTTCGACAACGACCCCGACTCGCCCCTCAACCAGGATATCGTGTTCGACTACGAGGACGCGTGGCAGTTCCGCCTGGGCCTGGAGTGGGACATCATCGAAAACCTGGCCGCCATGGGCGGTTTCGTCTACGACACCACCCCACAGCCGCTGGGCGCGGTCAGCCCGATCCTGCCCGACTCGGACCGCCAAGACTACTCCATCGGTCTGCAGTACAAGATCTCGCAGTGGGAGCTGACGGTCTCCTACATGTATGTCAACGCCGAGAAGCGTACCAACATCGAGAACGGCCAGCCCGTACGTTTTTCGGAAACCTACCCGGTCGGCCAATACAGTTCCAATGCGAACATCGTTGGCCTCGGTGCCGGCTACCGCTGGTAGAAAGGAGGAGCAGGAATGCGTAAACGAATACTGGTTTTACTGAGCTTGACTGCCCTGCTCACCATGATGGTGGCCAGTTGCTCTGTCGATGACCCGACCAGCCCGACCACGACGGCTCCGACCGGCACCGGCCGGTTCGCCAAATTCGGCTCGCTGGGCAACAGCCTGACGGCCGGCTACATGGACGGCGCCATGATGGTGGTCGGTCAATCCAATAGCATGCCGTCGTTCATCGCGCGGCAGATCGGCCTCGATGCGTCGATCAGCGCCGACGCGGACTTCATTCAGCCGTACATCGCGTCGCCGGGCATCGGTAGTACGGTAACCGCGGGCGGGTTCATCTACGGAACGCTCTTTTGGGACGGCGCCGGCATCGCGGTGCTCGACTCGACGTTCGTCACCGACGTGACGAGCAAGTTGCTGATGGCGGAGGTACCGACGCCGTACGAGAATGTCGGCGTGCCGGGCGCGACCAGCACTGACGCGACCACGGCGACCACGGCGGCCAACAGCACACCGCTAGGTAACTCGTTTTTCAACATGATCCTACGCAACGCCGTCGGCGATCCCCCCGGCGTGCCATTCATGGGCAACACGACCCAGGCCCATCAGATGATCGCACGCGGCGTGTTGCTG
>JAUVBS010000182.1 GCA_030591105.1 bacterium
CTGGCTCTCGGTGCCGTGCTACCGCCGGAACTGGCGCCAGAAAGCTACATGCATACGCTCCGGGATGAGATTCCGCTGCGACGATTTCCGCAGCTCGAAGACGTGGGCAAGGCACTGCTCTTTCTGCTGGAAAACCGCAGTATCACCGGCCAGACCATAACGATCGATGCCGGGCGTCTGCTAGTGTGAGACCAAAGGGGTACTGATGAGCGAGGAGAAAAGCGGCGTGCGGAGCGATCGTATCGTCATCAAGGATCTGCTGCTCAGGGGTATCGTCGGTGTGAACGAGAACGAGCGCCACAAACGGCAAGATATCCTGCTGAATCTCGAGCTGGTGACCGACGTACGCACGGCCGGGGCGTCGGATCGTATCGAAGATGCGATCAACTACCGGACCGTGGCCAAGCAGCTCATCGCGATGGTGGAGGAGTCCGACTTCTTTACGGTGGAGAAACTGGCCACCGAGGTAGCTCGTTTGATCGTCACCGAGTATCCGGTGACCGAAGTCACCGTCACGGTGGAAAAGCCGGGCGCTTTACGCTTCGCTCGATCAGTCGGGGTGACGATTACTCGCGGCTGCGAGGATTTCCAGTCTTGAGTCACCGCATCTACCTTTTGCTCGGCTCGAACGTCGCCAAGGAGATCAATCTCCCCCTGGCGGTCGCTGAGCTGAGCGCCTGGGGCGAACTGCAAGCAGTGTCCGCCGCCTACGAGACAGTGCCGGTCGGCAGCGACGGCGCCGAATACAACAGCGGCGCCAACGGCACGAGCGGCGCCAACGGCACGAGCGGCGCCAACGGCACGAGCGGTGCCAACGGCACGAGCGGCGCTAGCGGCGCCAGCGATTCATTCCTGAACGCCGCCGTGCTGTTGGTGGCAGACCTCGAACCCGATGCCGCCAAACGCGAGATGATCGCCACAGTGGAAAGCAAGCTGCAGCGGGTGCGCGACCGGCACGATCGGTTCGCCCCGCGTACCATCGACATCGACATCTCGTTGTGGGACGACGAGGTGATGACGATTCTCGGCCGGCCCGTGCCCGAGCCGGATATCTTGCGACACCTTCACGTGGCGCAGCCGCTGGCCGACATCGCGCCGGACTACGTGCACCCGCTCGAGGGGCGCACGCTCGCTGACATAGCTGGCGGGCTCGTACGCGATGCGCTGGCGCGCGGGGTTCCTTTACCGGTCCGACGGCCGGATGTTATCCTGTTACCTTGAGTTTGTGTGTGGCCGTCACGGCCGAAGGAGTCTGCATGGCGCAGTTGAAGAAGAAACTGATCGTGGTGGGGGACCGTCTCTTGATCCGGCCCGAGGACGGCGAGGAGCGGACCACGGCCGGGCTGTACTTACCGCAGACCGCGGTCAGTGCCCGCCGCGCCCAGGGCGGCTGGGTGGTGTCGGTCGGGCCAGGCATTCCGGTCGCCGAGCCGGTCGAAGCGGGTGATCACTGGGAAGACAACGAACCGCAACCACGCTTCGTGCCGCTACAGGCGCAAGTAGGCGACTACTGTCTGTTTT
The DNA here is from genome assembly GCA_030591105.1 of bacterium. Taxonomy (GTDB): domain Bacteria; phylum Krumholzibacteriota; class Krumholzibacteriia; order LZORAL124-64-63; family LZORAL124-64-63; genus JAUVBS01. The sequence continues at coordinate 1,522 of JAUVBS010000182.1, forward strand.
TACGCAAGGCCGCGGTCGAGATCACCTTCGAAAAAAAACAGTACCTGATCGTGCCCAACTCGGCAGTGCTGATCCTCGCGCGCGAGGATTGGCAGGGCGAGTGACCCAAGCCTAGGTCAACAATATACGACCAATAAATCAAGCGAGAACCCCCCGGGGGGTCTTTGTTTGTTGTGGCAAAAACCTATGAATATTCCGTATTGATATATTTTACAACGCATTGCGTCGATGATAGGCATCATTAGGGGCATGGCGTCCTCACCGCACATACCAATCCAACTGCGTAATTTCTACGATATCAACCGCCGCCTCTGGCGGCATGACTCGAATTGGCTCTGCCGTTCCGTCGTGCAGACCGCCACCAGAACCGACACATTCTCAAGCCATTGCGCACGCTCTCGCCACGGGGTTTTGCATGAGATCTAGTTCTAATCCTCCGCAGGATAGAGGTGTTCCCACCAGGCGGGTCGCCCCTTCAGATAGCGTGCGAAGTAGGCCAGGATGGTGTCGTTCCAGACGATGCGCTGGTCGTGATTCAAGATGTGGTGGTCCTGTCCGACCATCTGCACGTACTCCACGTCGCGGCCGAGTAATCGCAGGGCGGTGAACGGCTGATCGCTCTCACCAACCGGTACGTTCGTATCCGAGTCGCCGTGTAACAGCAGGAGCGGCGTCGTGATCTTGTCGGCGTGAAAGAGCGGACTCTGCTCGATGTAAAGGTCGCGATTTTGCCACGGGAAAGCGTCGGCCAGTGCTCGGGCGCCGTAAGCGTAACCCCATAATCCCTCGCCCCAATAGGATGAGATGCTCGAGATCCCGGCGTGGCTCACCGCGGCGGTGTACAGATCGGTCTGCGTGATGATGTATTCGGTCAAGAAGCCGCCGTAGGAAGCGCCGATGCAGCCGACACGCTGGCCATCGGCATAGGGGTGGGCCGACAAGAAAGCACGCGTCGCCTCGATGACTTCCCACGCGGTCCTTTGACCCCAGTCGTTGACGTGGCGTGCGGCGAAGGCTTGTCCGTAGCCGGTGGCGCCACTCGGTTCCGGGACATAGACCAGGTAGCCCTGGCCGGCCCAGACGTTCTTGGGATAGCGGCCGCCGAAATCCACGGTGACCGGCGAGGTGCCGCCGTAGTAGTAGACGATCACCGGGTAGGTCTGCTGCGGATCGAAATCCGGCGGGAAGTAGATGCGGCCATCCAGCTCCTCGCCGTCGGGTAGCTGGCAGGTCCAGGGCTCGACCGTACCGAAGGCGATGTCGCCGTAAGCGTCGGCGCCGGGGTCGAGCAAGAGCCGCGATCGGTTGCGCTTCAGATCGACGGCGTACAGGCGAGTCGGTACGGCCGCGCCCGACCCATAGGCGACCGCGGTGCGGGCCGACCGTGCGGGTGCGAAGTGAGCGGTGAACGCGATACCGGTGTCGATCTGTTGCCACTTCTGCTTGCCGTGGTCGTAGGCGTAGACGTTTCGGTACTGAGTGTCTGTGCAGAGGGCGTAGATACGGCCGTCGGCCAAGGACCACCAGGTGGCAACGACGGCGGGGGTGAAGGTCTTGGTAATCGGCGTTGCTTCACCGCTGTTGCGGTCGAAGAGGTAGAGCTGGCCGCCGTAGTCATTGGCCTGCACGCCGTCGGGTAGGTTGCGGCCCAGTCCGGCAAATGCCGACGGCGAACCCTGCAGCAAGAGTGACTCCGGTTCCGGTCCGTATTCGGCGCCGCCGATCCAGCGATCGGTCAGGATTTTTTCCGTGGCGAGCGTCGCCAGATCCAGCTCCCACAACTCGCTGGTGCTATAGGGACGTTGGGTGAGGTCCGGTTCGCTGAGGAAGAAGAGCAGCTTCTGACCGTCGGGTGACAGACGCCAGCTTTCCGGGCTCAGCGGGCCGGCGGTCAGACGCCGCGTCATCCCAGCCGGTACCGATGCCTGCATCAGGTAACTGCGGTTGCGCCACCACGACTGCCGGTCGGCCAGATTGCGGACCCGTTTGACCTTGCGGTCGTCTTTTTCCGCTTCGACAGTCACCGCATAGACGATAGAATTCCCGTCCGGCGCCCAGCGGTAACTCCCGAACTTCTCGACGTCGCGTACGATGGCTGTAATGGTCCCCGTGTCCAGATTGTACAACCACAACGTTGCCTTGCCGTCGCCACTGCCGGTGTAACTGAGCCGGTGTCCGTCGGGAGCCCACTGTATCTGCGCGATGCTGCCGCCGCCGCGCCAGCTGCGCTGCAGAGTGCTGTCCTCGGTCGTGCGGATCTCGAGCCACGTCTCGCGCTCGCCATTCGGGTCGTATTCGCCGAGGGTCACCGCGACCAGCTTGCCGTCGGGCGAGATGGCGGCGCCGGCGATTCTCGGTGCGTCGAGGATCGTTTCGATCCCCACCGTCCCGACCGGCTCGATGCTCCACGCCAGTGCAGCCGGGGGCAACGAATCGGCCCGCGCCACCGCGATGCCGATCTGCCACGGATCGCTGGCTTCGGGCGCGCGGATCGTGCGCACCACGAGGGTGTGTGTGCCCATGGGCAGGGCGAGCTCGCCGCTCATGGTCGGCACAACTGAGGTCGGCTCACCCGTGGCTGGTTCGTCCGCGGCCGCCTTACCGGTGGCCGGCTTACCCGCGGCCGGTTCGTCCGCGGCTGGTTCGTCCGCGGCCGGCTCGCCTGCGATGTCGTCGCGGTTCTGGTCTTCCTTCAGGGTGACTTCATCGCCGTCGAGATAAGCCCGCACCTGGTGGCCGGAGATCTGCAACTTGGCTGCCTGGAAACGGTCCGCGGTCAAGTAGCAGACCAGGTAAGTCTCCGCCGGCGCTGCCGTACTCGTGTCCAGCGTGATGAGACCGTCGGCGGCGGCGATCTGCCGCCAGCGCGCAGGCGATCCGCCGGGTTGCGCCACTTCGTCACCGGCACGGGGTCGCAACTGCGCCGGCTCGAGGGTCGGCTTTGCCATGAGGTCGTCGAGGTCGTAACCGCGCAGGTCGGAGTCGTGGAAAGCTGGCCAGGGTGTCGGTAACGGTCCCAGGAGCAGGACTTCTTCGGCCGTGACCAATGTAACCGCGGCCTCGTTGGCAGCACCGACGCCACCGGTCGCCGGCAGCAACAACATAGCCAGCGAGATCAGCACCGACAGCGAGACCAGCACCGACAGCTTGGGCGGTCGAGCCGCGAGCGAGCAATGGTAAGGCGCGAACATGAACACCTCCGAGTACGAAGCGAAAGGCCCGGACCACCCGGACTCCCACGGTTAGGATGACACGTTTCCGTCGACAGGAAAAGGAGTGGCCGGCCGAACGTCGAGATTGATTTCGCGCCCTGAACGGTCCATTCTACCATTCGTTATGTTCAATCGACGCCTCAAACGAGCCTGGATCTTCCTGCGGCGGTTGCAGCGGGAACTGGCCTACGACGATGCCATGGGGATGGCGGCCCAGATCGCCTTCTACATGTTGTTGGGTCTGTTTCCGTTCTTGATCTTCTTGCTGAGCGTACTGAGTTACCTGCCCATCGGTCAGGCGCTGCAACCGATCATGCTCGACGCGTTGCGTGAGCAGATGCCGGCCGAATCGGCCAATTATGTGGTCGGTATAGTGTTGGATCTGTTGCCCGAACAGAACGGTCGGCTCTTGAGTGTCGGTCTACTGGCCTCACTCTGGGCGGCGTCGATGGCCATCGGGGCGCTGATCACGACCATCAACCGCGCATACA
>JAUVBS010000382.1 GCA_030591105.1 bacterium
ACGGCTCGGTCAAGGCGTTCCCGCTCTCACGGGTGAGGGTCATCCAGGATCAGATCGGCCGGGACATCACGCGCCACGTTATTCCCGGCTGGAAGGGAACGCCGCGCGACACGACGCCGACCACGAGCTACCCGACCGAGTCTCAGTCTACCCGGGTGTCCTAATTCGGCGTGATCGGTGGTGGCGTGAAATACGACAGACCAACCGCAGACTAAAAGCGACTCGACTACCGATTCCGTACGGCGCTGTCGTTCGGAGCGGGATACGGCTGGGCGCGGGGCGACTGGTTCGAGCCAGTCGATGAAGGGCCGTCCTACCATGTTCAGGCACGTATCGCCCTCGGTGGCACGGTCTACTTGAATCTCGGCTACCGTTTCCAGGAGCTCGAGGTTCGACCCGAATACGACACGCGCGAAGTCTTCGGTGTCAATACACCGAATCTACGCGAGTACTTCATCGGGCTCGGTTTCATGCCGCGCCGCTCGCACGTCATGCAGGCGATTCCCTACCTCGAGCTGGGCGTCGGCCGGATCGAACACAGCTGGACACCGTTGTTGTCAGACTGGTTGCCCCTCGTACCGGACGATAACGTCACCGTTGTAGCCACCAGCGAGAAGGTCAAGACGGGGTTGCTGGGTCAGGTCGGCATGATGATGCCGATGGGAAAATCGATCGGCCTCGACCTGGCGGTTTCCGCCACTTACACCGGTCATGAGCCGTTCGATTTCCGCGATGGCAATTACAAGGGCTTCGTCTTCGGAGCGCAGGCGGCTCTGGTACTCTTCATCGGCGACTGAAGCGGCCTGCTTGGTCCGGACGACTCAGGAACAGTCCGGACCGGTGTGCAGCGGACGATTCAATCACGCCATTCGGTCACGAAAATGTTGGTCTCACCACGCTGGCTGTTGTGACGGTTGGAGCAGAAGACGAAACGCTTCCCGTCCGGAGCCCACATAGCAAAGCCGTCGAAGCCGGGTGTGAACGTGACTCGTTCGAGGTTCTGCCCGTCGATGTCGATCAGCCAGAGATCGAATTCGCGGCCGCGCGGGTCGGGATAGTTGGTCGCGAAGATGATCTTCCGGCCCGACGGGTGGAAGAACGGCGCGAACGATGCACACCCAAGCCGGGTAACCTGTTGCTGATGCGAACCGTCGGCATTCATCACCCAGACTTCCATTAACGAAGGCCGCACCAGGCCTTGATCGAGCAGGTGACGGTAGGCGGCGAGTTGGGCCGGGTCGGTCGGATGATGGCAGCGGTAGACGATTTGCTTACCGTCCGGCGAGAAGAACGGACCGCCGTCGTAACCGGGTGTGTCGGTCAACCGCCGCACGTTCTGGCCGTCGACGTCCATGCTGTAGATCTCCAGATCGCCGTCGCGGACCGAGGTGAACACGATGGTCTTACCGTCGGGCGAGAGGGTGGCTTCGGCATCGTAGCCGGGCGTGTCGGTCAGCGGTTGCAACTCACCCGTCTGGCGGTCGAGGCGGAAGATGTCATACCCCTCGTAAAGTGGCCAGACGTAGCCCTCGCTCATATCCGCTGGCGGCGGACAGTTGGGGTCGGCCAAGTGGGTTGAGGCATAAACGACGTACCGGTCGTCCGCGGTGAAGTAGGCGCAAGTCGTGCGACCCTCTCCCGTCGAGACCAATTGCGGCTCGCCGCCGGTGATAGCAAACGTGTAGATCTGATCGCAGTCGTACGGTGGACGGTTGCTTTGAAAGACGAGCTGCTGACCGTCGAATGAGAAGTACGCTTCGGCGTTTTCGGCGCCGTCGGTCAGCATCAACAACGGCCCGAGGTGCTTTTCCTGGGGAGCCGGATCGTGGGGGCGCGGCAGGTTTTGAGCTGCATTCTCACCCGCAGCGTTGCTGACTGCGGGCGTAGCGATGCCTGAACCGCCCGCGGTGAGCAGCACGATCAGGCCGGCAACGACGATGGGTCTGCGCATGGTTCTCCTCGCTAAGGCTACGATGGACTCGCGAATTCTCCGTTGATTCTCCCGACGCAACTTCTTGTAAACGACCATCGCAACCCGTTTGTCACGAATCGATCATTGCCGGCGCGGATCGGCGGGATTTTCTTCGTACCGTGTGAAGGCCACGCCGCGCTGCTCCAGCTCGGTGATCATCGTCCCCGCCGGTACGACCAGCTCCTGTGGTTGGACACCGGTTGGGGTGATCTGGCCGGCGGCGAGCAGACGCGCGATGATTGCCGCGGGGTAACCGGTCATGCGCATCATCGCGGAGATGCCGGTGGCGACGTCGGCGTAATCGATGATCCGGATGCCGCGTCGTGATGGCCGGCCTGCCGGGTCGTCGGGAGTGACGATCTGTCCCTCCGCCTCGGCGAGTAGCAGGACCACGTCGTCGTCATTGAAACCGAGGTTGCGCTCGAGTAGAACACCGAGCATTTCCCGCGGTACGACGCTGCCGCCCGCGGTCGAAACCGCCTCCTCGCTGCACAGACCCAGTTCCTGCAGCAACCGGAACTGGGTGCAGTGCCCCTGGTAACGGATGGTCTTGTAGTCGAGATTATCCACCTTGCCGAGCAAGGTGCGCGGTAACGTACTCACCCCGCCGCTGGTCTGAAACGCCTCCAGTTCGCCGAACGGTTCGGGGAACACGATGGTTTCGAGTTCGGTCAAGGACGGAATCGTTTGCACCTCGCCGGCACGGATCACCACCGCCGGTTCGACGTACTCGTTGATCAAACCCTGGACGGCGAAGAAGAGCGCGTAGTTCAGCGGCGGCTGTGGCCGGCGCGGCAGCCCGCCGACGCGTAACCGCAGGTGCGTGACCGACTGGAACTGTGCGTGCAAGTGATAGCCGAGAATGCCG
>JAUVBS010000479.1 GCA_030591105.1 bacterium
CAACCGTGGGGCAGTGTGGTGGAATACTACCTGTCCGCGGAAAACGACGAGGGTGACACCGGCACGCACCCGGTCGGGGCCCCGGCCCACAGTCATTACTTCGGTGTGAGCGACGATTTCAGCGACGCGTTCGAGACGGACTCGGCCTGGTGGCCCAGCCTGCTGGGCAACGACGCGCTGACGGGGCTCTGGACCCGCGTCGACCCGGTGGGGACCGTCTACAACGGCCACACCGTCCAGACCGAGGACGATCATACCGCCGCCCCGGGCAGTCATTGCTTCGTCACCGCCAATGGGTTCGTCGGCGGTACAGCCGGCGCCCACGACGTGGATCACGGCCAGACGACCCTCCTGAGCCCCGTCTTCGACGTGAGCGGCGGCAACAACATCGCCATCAGTTACTGGCGCTGGTACACCAACGACCTGGGCTACAACCCCGGCGAGGACATCTGGGCCGTGGACATCTCCAACGACGGCGGCCAGACCTGGGCCGCGGTGGAACAGACGACCGCGTCGAACAACGCGTGGCAGGAAGTCAGCTTCGACCTGTCCGACTATTTCCCGACGCCCGGCCTGGTTCAGCTACGGTTCATCGCCGAGGACCTCGGCAGCGGGTCGCTGGTCGAAGCGGCGGTTGACGACTTCAGCTTGACCGGGGATTTCGGTGGTGCGACGGCGGTCGGTGACGATGATGCGTCCGATGGGTCCGGTGACGATGTCCCAACGCAACACACTCTCGACCTACGGCAGAATGCGCCCAACCCGTTCAACCCGCGGACCGCGATCCACTTCAGCCTCGACCGGGCCGGACCGGCAACGCTGACGCTGTTCGACACACGAGGACGGTTGATCGCGGTGCTGGTGTCCGGCCAGTTGGCCCGTGGCGAACACCGTGTAGTGTGGGACGGGACCGACCAGACCGGACGGCCCATGACCTCCGGCGTCTACTTCTACGTGCTGGAGGCGGGGGGCGGTCGCGTTGCGCGGCAGATGGTGTTGTTGCGGTAGGGTATGGCAAAGGCAACATATTTTGCTTCTGCATCGTAGACGTGTTGCGGCATCGCGCGGTCACGCGTAGTATCGCTAACGTGTTATCTTCGGTCGGGGAAAATCGGGTCTCGAGAAGAAGGGATGACGATGAACGAGACTACGCCTGACAAGACGTCGACGGGGCTGAGGGAGAACCAGGCGGGCGGTCTGTGCTACCTGTTTGGCTGGATCTCAGGGCTGGTATTCCTGCTTCTCGAGCAGAAGAACAGCTTCGTACGGTTTCACGCCTGGCAATCGTTACTGACCTTCGGAGCGTTGTCGGTGATCGCCGTGTTTGCAGGATGGCTGCCAGTGCTCGGGAACCTGGTGGTACCGCTGGTCTCGCTGGTGACCTTCGTGCTGTGGATCGTGCTGATGATCAAGGCATTCAAGGGAGAGCGGTATCGGTTGCCCATCGTCGGCGATATTGCTGAGGATTGGACGAATCGGAACCAGCCGCGTACCTGAGACGGGCACGCGGCTCTGCGAATTCAATAACGACGGACTATTCGGCGGGCAAAATGACGCCCGACATGGGGTCCAGTTCGACTTCCACGAACTGCCCAGCTTTGAACGCCTCGACCTCCCAGACACCGTCCTCGAATTCGATCTCGACGATCGGGTCGTACCCAGCCTGCTCGAGCTGCGACACGATCTCCGAAAGCGGCAGGGCCCCGTCCGGCGGCGACTCGGGCGGACCCTCGTTCTCTTCGTCGGCCGCGGTACACGACACCAACATCGCGAGCGACATCAAGGCGACGACAGCTGGTATTCGCATCGTTGATCCTCCAGGAGAGTTCGGCATAGAACCCCTTGAACGGATTCATACCCACCTCATCGATATCATCGGCGAAGTCGTTGATCAGCTGCGGTAGCTTGGCCCACTCGTCGATGGCGAGGGTGTGAATCTGGACGCGCTCTTCTTCGAGCGCTAGCTGGTTGAGCTTGTCCTGGACGTTTTCCATGCGCGTGTTGGCCAGCTCGCTGCCGTGCACGAAGTGGCACTGGTAATCGTCACCGTACTTGCAGCCGATCAACAGGATCCCGTCGAACCCGCTCGAAAGAGCGTCGCCGATCCACACCGTGTTGACCGAGCCGAGGCAGCGCACCGGAA
>JAUVBS010000257.1 GCA_030591105.1 bacterium
ATCACCGATCTGACCGAAGCCGACAAGATCTGGGTCAAGGGGCGGACCGAGCTACTCTTTGGTGGCGATTACGTCGTCAGCCGCGACGTCTTGCACGACCCGACCCAGTTACCTGGGTTCATCGCGGTCGACAGCGGCGAGAGGATTGGATTGGCGACTTATCACGTCGAGGGCGATTGCTGCGAAGTGGTGTCGGTCGACGCCCTCTGTCAGTTCATCGGCGTCGGTACCGCGTTGCTCTTGGCGGTGGAGAAGGCGGCGCGGGTCGCCGACTGCCAGAAGCTCTGGGCGATTACCACCAATGACAACCTCGACGCGCTGCGTTTCTTCCAGAAGCGCGGGTTCACCATCTCCGCGGTCCGGGTCGACGGCATGGATCGCATCCGCCAGATGAAGCCCGACATCCCCGAGATCGGTTACTACGGCATTGCGGTCCGCGACGAGATCGAGCTGGAGAAGACGATCGAAGCCGGGGAAGGGTGGCGGGTGGTTTGACCCGGATCACCGTTTCGGCTCTCTTTCGTAGGCGCCGATCAGCCGCCCGATCAACACGCCCAGGAACATGACTCCGGAGATTGCTTCGAGGATGGCGAGCGACCGCGCCGGTTGTGAAACCGGCGTGATGTCCCCGTACCCCAGTGTGGTCATGGTCACGAAGCTGAAGTAGTACAGGTCGGTCCAGAAGACCTCGGGCTCCAAGTGGGCGGCGAAGGAAAACGAACCGGGCTGGAAAGTTTCCAGACCGATGTAGGCGAACGACCAGACCAGACCGACGAGCATATAGGAAGCGATGGCCAGAAAGATCGTCTCCCGCGTGACCACCCGGGTGGTGAAGATGCGGCCGAGCATCAGCGCCGCGACGTATACGAACAGCAAGGAGTTGATCACGAAGTAGGCGATCACGAAGCTGTCACCTGGCGTATGGCGCGCGAGTATTTGAAAGACCGCCGTCGCAATACCGAGCACCGCAGCGATCCAGAGCGTGCGGCGTGTCGTTCCGGCCACCAGAACCGCCGATGCCACCACGGTTAAATGTACCGCTTCGGAGAGGAGCGGGATCGAGCCGGAAAACGGTAAGATGATGATAAAGACGACCGTCGAAACCAGCAGCACCGAGGCGCGACGGGTTTCCGACTTATCGCCCAGAGAAAAAAGGCCAGTCTGCATGGTGCCACCTTCCGGCCGACCGTTGCGATCGGCGTCATACAGTCTGTCATCCGCCCTGTCGCTGCGGAGCTCTTGGCGTCTCGCCGTGGCCAACCCGGGCATGACACCATAAGTCCAACCTGCTTGGCAAGGACTGGCACCGGCGGTAACATATTGCGGTTGTCCGACGATCCACCAGCACGAACGGAGGCCACGATGAACACGCGCGAGAAGGTCGCAGCGCTGCGGGCGCTCATGAAGAAGCACGGCGTCGCTGCTTACTACATACCGAGCGCCGATCCGCACCTGAGCGAATACCTTCCCGAGTGCTGGAAGCGGCGGGCCTGGCTGAGCGGATTCACCGGGTCGGCCGGCGAGCTGGTGATCGGCCGGCGGGGTGCGGGGCTGTGGACCGACGGCCGCTATTTCCTACAGGCAGAGCTCGAGCTGGCGGGATCTGGCATCGCGCTGATGAAACTCGGCCACCCGGACACTCCGAGCATGACCGAATGGGTTGCCGGCCATTTACGGCGTGGCGAGGCCCTCGGTATCGATCCCAGCGTCATCTCGGTCACCGCAGCAGAGGATTTCGAGGAGAAACTCGAAGCGGCCGGCGTGCGGGTCAAGTACATCGCCCGTAACCTGGTCGACCGGATCTGGCGGGACCAGCCCGAACCGAGTCTGGCCCCGTTGCGTCGGTACAGCAACCGGCTCGCCGGCGAGAGTGTCGACCGCAAGCTGACGCGCCTGCGCGCGGCAATGCACCAGGAGGGTTGCCGGGCCCACGTAATCGGCGCGCTGGATGAGATCGCCTGGCTGCTGAATGTCCGCGGTGAGGACATCCTGCACACGCCGGTGGTGATCAGCTACGCCGTGGTGACGGACCGCACCGCGACGCTCTACGTCGATCCGCGCAAGGTGACCAAGAGTGTCGCCACGGTTCTGGCTCCGCGTGTGCGCGTGAAGCCGTACACCGCGGTGGCCGACGACCTGAAAGCGCTGGCGCGGCGGCCGGTCCGTGTCTGGCTCGATGGCAACACCACCAATCGCTGGATCTACGGCCTGCTCAAGCAGAGCGATATCTACTGGGGCACTTCGCCGATCACCGCCTTCAAGTCGGTCAAGAACCGCGTTCAGATCGAGGGTATCACCGCTGCTCATGTCCGTGACGGCGTGGCGATGGTCAAGTTCCTCCGTTGGCTGGAACCGGCGATACGCAAGGGCGGCGTGACCGAGATTTCCGCGGCGGACAAGCTGTACGCGCTGCGCGCCGAGGATTCGCTGTTACGTGATCTCAGCTTCGCGACCATCAGCGGTTACGCCGGCAACGGGGCGATCATCCACTACTCGGCCACGCCCCAGAGCGACAAGCGGCTCAGACCGCGCGGCCTGTACCTGGTCGACAGTGGTGGCCAGTACCTTGACGGGACCACCGACATCACGCGCACCGTGACTCTCGGTAAGCCGACCAATCGTCAGAAAGAGTGCTTCACCCGTGTGCTGATGGGAATGATCGACTGCACCATGACCCCGTTTCCCTCCGGCACTCCGGGCTACCGGCAGGAGATGTTCGCGCGCCGGGCGCTGTGGGCCATCGGCGAGGATTATAACCACGGTACCGGTCATGGTGTCGGCCAGTACCTCGGGGTGCACGAGGGACCCCAGAGCCTCAAGAACGTCATGGCACCGCCGCTGGTCGAAGGCAATCTCCTGTCCATCGAGCCGGGCCACTACGAGGCGGGCAAGTTCGGTATCCGTATCGAGAACCTGGCTTTCGTCGTCCGCGATCAGAAGTACTCGAGTGACGAGCGTACCTGGTATCGCTTCGCCGCGGTCACGCTCTGCCCCATCGACCGGCGTCTGATCGACAAGAAGTTGATGACTGGCGGTCAGGTCGCCTGGCTGAACGCGTATCACAAACGCGTCTACCGCGGATTGAGACCACATCTGGATAGTGAGCACCGCAAGTGGCTGCAGCGCGTCACGCGGCCGATCTAGCAGCGGCAGCGGGGCACGAAGGTGAGCGACTGGACGCACTACGGAGAGACGATGGCGGTCCTGGCGGCCGTGATCTTCTCGTGGACCAGCGTGTTTTTTACCTCTGCCGGTCGGCGGCTCGGTGTCACCACGGTGAATCTGCTGCGCCTACCGGTGGCGACTCTCTGCCTGGCCATCACGTATTTCATTCAGACCGGCCGCTTGGTGCCGGCCGGCCTCGACCCGACTTCCGCCTTCTGGATCGGCTTGAGCGGGGTGACCGGTCTGGCCATCGGCGATTCGGCGCTGTTCCGTTCGTTCACACTGATCGGGCCGCGGCGCAGCATGATGTTGATGGCCACCGCGCCGGTCTTCACCGTGGTGGTCGCCTGGATCTTGCTCGGTGAACGGCTCGATGGGCGGGCTCTGCTCGGTATTGCTGTGGTGATCGGCGGGGTTTTGATCGCCAGCGCCGGCAAGGACGAGGGCGGCGGCACGTTCCGTTCCCTGCCGGTGGCCGTGTTGCGACGCGGTTTCTGGTTGGCGCTCGTCGGCGCCGCGGGCCAGGGACTCGGTAGCGCGTTCGCCAAGCTGGGTATGATCGGCGGCCCGGCCGAGGTCGCCGGCGTCGATCCGCTCGGTGCGACCCTCGGCCGGATGTTCTGGGCGACGGTCGTTTACTGGATCGTGGTCTTGCCCCGCAGTCGGCTCACCGACTTGCTCCGGCCGCTACGCGACCGTAAAGGCTCCTTGGCCCTGACGGTCGCGATCTTCATGGGGCCGTATATCTCCGTCTGGATCTCGCTGATCGCGATCAAGTATACCGAGGTCGGAATCGCCCAGGTGCTGCTCGGATTGGTACCGATCTTTGTCCTCTTGCCGGCTTGGTTGGTCTACCGCGACCGGCCGTCACCGCTGAGCCTGTTCGGGGTGACCGTCGCTGTCGCGGGCGGGACGCTGCTGTTCCTGCGTTAAGCTGGATTCGGCCAGGTGCACTGTCCGGGTCGGAAA
>JAUVBS010000084.1 GCA_030591105.1 bacterium
GAGGGTAATTAGCGGCGGGTCGCCAACGGGAAGCAGAGCCATGGACCGCCTTACCACCTCCACATTCACGCTGCGCACATCGTTCCACGCTGCGCCGGAGGCGTCCGCCCGATCTGCACGACCTACGCTTTCGGTGCTGGCGGCGCTGGTGGTGGTACTGGCGCTGCTGGGGATCAATTCCTGCAGCGACGGCACACACCCTGCATTTTTCGAGCACTCCTTTCCGGTCTGGGTCGACAGCCTGGCCGCACCGGCGATGATCGCGGTGAGTGATACATTGGAACTGCAATTCTGGGGATATGTGGGTCCGAATGACTGCCATACTTTCGGTGGTTTCACCGCCGAGTGGACGGATCACGCCGTGGAGCTGACTCTCTGGTACCACTACTACCGGCGTGTGAACGTCGGCTGCCAGCCCATACCGCTCTATCTCGTCGGCGAACCGTACCGGATCGACCCGCTACCGGCCGGTCCTTTCACGATCGCCGTCAAACAGCCCGATGGATCCTCTTTCGAACGAACGATACAGGTCGTCGCCGAGTGACCGGAGCTGGTAGCTCCCAGGTCAGCTTTCCCGGTTAACTGGAGCGCCAATCGGTGTTAGAATGCCTGCCGCCGGTCTACCGAGCGGTGGTGTCCAGTACCCATCCCGGCGTTGTCGGGACGAGCAGGAGGATCTTGTCCATGGCCATCGAGACGACCAAGGAAATGGTGGAGCAGGTCTACGCGGCATCGCGTGAACGACTCGCTGTGGTGCGCAAGCGGCTGGACCGGCCGCTCACACTGGCTGAGAAGGTGCTGTTCGGCCACCTGGACGACCCGCAGAACCAGCAACTCGAGCGCGGTGTCGCCACGCTGGCGTTGCGACCCGACCGCGTGGCGATGCAGGATGCCACGGCCCAGATGGCCATCCTGCAGTTCATGCAGGCCGGACGCGATCAGACCGCGGTACCGACGACCGTACACTGCGATCACCTGTTGCTCGCCTACAAAGGGGTCGATTTCGACCGACCGGCCGCCCTCGATGCGAATCAGGAGGTCTACGATTTCCTGAGCAGTGCTGCGGCCCGTTACGGTATGGGTTTCTGGAAACCGGGATCGGGCATCATCCACCAGATCGTCCTGGAGAACTACGCCTTTCCCGGCGGGCTGATCATCGGTACCGACAGTCACACACCCAACGGCGGCGGGCTGGGTATGATCGCCTGCGGCGTGGGTGGTGCCGACGCGGTCGACGTGATGGTCGGTATGCCGTGGGAGGTCCGGCATCCGCGGCTGATCGGCGTGCGGCTCGTCGGCAAATTGAGTGGCTGGACCGCGCCCAAGGACGTGATCCTCGCGCTGCTCGGATTGTTGACGGTCAAGGGCGGGACCAACAAGATCGTCGAGTATTTCGGTCCCGGCACCGCTGAGCTGAGTTGTACCGGCAAGGCGACGATCACCAACATGGGGGCCGAGCTGGGCGCGACCACGAGTATCTTTCCCTACGACGCGCGCATGGCTGCTTACTTGAACGCCACCGGTCGCGCGGAGCTGGCCGCGGTGGCCGACGCTCACACCGATTTGCTGACGGCCGACCCGGAGATCGCCGCCGACGCGGCCGATTTCTACGACGAGGTCGTCGAGATCGATCTCGCCACCCTCGAGCCGCATCTGGTCGGACCCCACTCACCGGACATCGTGCACCCGGTCAGCCGGATGGCGGCCGACTGCGCGCGCGAAGATTACCCGGTCGAGATCACCGCAGCGCTGATCGGTAGCTGCACCAACAGCAGCTACGAGGATATTTGCCGCGCGGCCGATGTCGCCCAGCAAGCACTGGACAAGGGGTTGGCGATGCGGGCCCGCCTCTGGATCTCGCCCGGCTCGGATCTGATCTACGAGACCATCCAGCGTGACGGACAGCTAGCGATTTTCGAGAAGGTCGGCGCGACGGTTCTGGCCAACGCTTGCGGACCGTGCATCGGTCAGTGGAAGCGCGACGATGTTGCCGACGGTGAGCGCAACACGATCGTCACGTCGTTCAATCGCAACTTCCGCAAACGTGCCGATGGCAACCCTCAGACGCACGCCTTCATCGGTAGCCCCGAGATCGTCATGGCCTATGGGTTGGCCGGCCGGCTCGACTTCGATCCGCTACACGATGCTCTGGCCGATGCGCACGACGAGCCGGTTCTGCTCGACGCGCCGGCCCCGGCTGACGACTTACCGCCGCGGGGATTCGTCACCGGCACTGGCGGTTACCGGGCGCCGCCGGCCGACCGCGCCGGCGTCGAGATCGTAGTCGATCCGGACAGCGAGCGCCTGGCCCTGCTCGAACCGTTTGCGGCGTGGAGCGGCGGCGACTATGAGCGGCTACCGTTGCTGATCAAGGCGCTGGGCAAGTGCACGACTGATCACATCTCCATGGCTGGACCGTGGCTGAAGTACCGCGGACATCTCGACCACATCAGCGATAACATGTTGATCGGGGCGGTGAACGCTTTTACCGAGGAGACCAACAAGGTCAAGAACCTCGAGACGAGCGAATACGCCGCCGTGCCCGAAGTAGCGCGCGACTACAAGGCACGTGGACTGCACTGGGTCGTGGTCGGTGACGAGAACTACGGCGAGGGCAGCTCGCGTGAACACGCAGCCATGAGCCCGCGGCACCTCGGCGCCGCCGCGGTACTCGTCCGTAGTTTCGCGCGGATCCACGAGACAAATCTCAAGAAGCAAGGTATCTTGCCGCTGACTTTTGCCGATCCGATCGACTACGACAAGGTGCGCGAGGACGATCGGTTCTCCATCCGAGGTCTGAAAGACCTGACCCCGGGTAAACCGCTGACCGTGGTACTTCACCATACCGACGACAGCGAGGATACGTTTGCGGTCAACCACACTTTGACTGACGAGCAGATCTCGTGGTTTAGATACGGCTCGGCGCTCAACGAGATCAAGGCCGCGCACGGTTGAGCGGGTCTGCTAGGAGCTTTCGATCGGTCAAGGGTACTTAACATTCGTTACTGGTCAGGGTTCAGGTAACCATTGGTAACGCTAACAAGGAGGACGTTATGTACGAAGGCGCGGCGACACACGAGTGGGTGGCGAAAGCCAAACAGAACGTGAAGTGGCTGATTATTCTGGGTATCGCCCAGGTGGTACTGGGTATGATAGCAATCGCTTCACCGCTGATGACCGGGATCGTGGTCTCGATCTTCGTCGGTGCCTGCTTGCTCGCCTGCGGCGTCGGCCGTGTGATTGAGGCCTTCAAGGCCGGTTCCTGGGGAGCGGGGTTGCTCGGAACCGCGGTCGGTGCGTTGACGATCATCGCCGGTCTGCTCATGCTGTTCCGTCCGGGCGTCGGCCTGGTAACACTGACCCTCATCCTGGCGTTCTACTTCCT
Source organism: bacterium (assembly GCA_030591105.1). GTDB lineage: Bacteria > Krumholzibacteriota > Krumholzibacteriia > LZORAL124-64-63 > LZORAL124-64-63 > JAUVBS01. The sequence continues at coordinate 3,386 of JAUVBS010000084.1, forward strand.
GATCGAGGGCATCTCCACCGCCGTGGTCGCCTGGAAGATGCGCCCGAACGACGGCTGGGGCTGGGTCATGTTCCAGGGGGTCGTCTCGATTTTACTCGGCTTCATGATCTGGCGCCAGTGGCCGCTTTCGGGCTCCTGGGCCCTCGGCACCATCATCGGCATCCACATCCTGCTCAACGGCTGGACGATGATCATGCTGGGCATGGCGCTCAAACGCGGCGGGGGCGCGGTCCGTGAGGCGGTAACCGGCGAAGGGTAACCGAACACGTTTCTGGCGGGGTTTCCGGTCGGAAGCCCCGCTTTTTCCTGCCTAGCCCGGATCATTCATGATTGATCCGGGCTAGCGGTCTCAGCACCTCAGACCAGATCGACGATGGATCCGAAGTCGGGATCGAACAACCGCTTGTAGATACGTGAAGCGTAGCCGTCGGTCATGCCGGCGAGGTAGTCGCAGATGATCCGCGCCCGCGCGGCGCTCGGCTGGCCCCCGTCGGTGTCTGACTGAGCCAATGCCGCCATCTCGCGCTCGAAATCACGCGACATCAGCACCAGCGCACTTCGCGAGTGCTGGAGGTAGGTTTCGGCCAGGGTTGCAAACAACCGTGTGAGCATGATGCGGCCTTTGTACTCGAGCTGGCAGACCTGCGGCGAGCGGAAAACCAGGTCGGCGGCCAGGCGGTTGTAGAGCTGCTGCTCGCGGCGCGCGGCCTCGTCGATGGTCAGACCGAAGCGGTAACGGTTGGTAAGGTCGCTCAGAAAAGTGTCGCGTTCAGTCAGCGAGCAGGCCTGGACGAACTGACCGATCTTGCGGTTCATCGCCCGTTCGAGTTCGCCCGCGGCGAGGGCACGGCAGAGCTGGTCGAGATGGTTACGGTCGACTGCCTCGAGCTGGTCGGCGTGCTCGTCGGCCCAGCGCTGTAAACGGCCACCGGTCACGAAACCGGCGTGAGCCCCATCGACCAGGTCGTTCAACGAGTAGGCCGCATCATCCGCCCAGTCCATGATCTCGCACTCGAGGCTGCGCAGTTCGTTGCGCCGGGCGCCGGGGGTAAGATCGGCGGGCCAAGTGCGGTCGTGCGCGATAAACGCGATGTATCTCTGTTGGTCATCGTAGATGAAGTGCTTCGCCGGCGGCTGGTCCGGTTCACCGAAGAGCGTCTTGTACTTCAACACCGCGTCGATCAGCGCGCGGGGCGGATTTAGCCCGCGTCGGTCGCTACCGCTGGTAAATATCGTCTCGGTAATCAGGCGCAGGGTCTGGGCATTGCCCTCGAAGCCGCCGTACTCGGTCATACAAGCGTGCAAGGCAGCTTCACCGGCATGGCCGAACGGGGGATGCCCCATGTCGTGGGCCAGACCCGCTGCCTCGCAGAGGTCGGTGTCGATAAAGAAGTCCGAGCCCAGGCGGTCGTCGGTGTGATTGAGATAACCGACGATGGAGCCGGCGATCTGCGAGACCTCGATGGAATGGGTCAGACGGGTACGGTAGAAGTCGTACTCGCCGGAGAGGAACACCTGGGTCTTGGCCTGCATACGCCGGAAAGCCGAGTTGTGGATCAGGCGGTCGCGGGCGCGCCGAAAGACACTGCGGTAGTCGTCGTCGGGGCTATCGGGACCGATACGTTCGCGATCGAAGTCGTTGTAGAAACGGTTGGTCATGGTCGCACGCCCTTCTGACGTATCGCCTCATAAAGCAGTACCGCGGCGGTCGCCGCGACGTTGAGCGAATCGCCGCTGCCGTGCATCGGCAACCGGACGTGCCGATCGGCGCCGCGTAGCAACTCGTCGCTCAGACCGGTGTTCTCGGCGCCGAGCACCAGAGCCACCGGGCCGCTCAGGTCCGCGTCGGAGTAGATCGTATCGGCCGTGGGTGTGGTGGCGACCGTCTTGATGCCTTGAGAGGACAGCCAGGTCAAGATCTCGGCGGCCGTGGCGGTCACCGTCGGCACGTGAAACAGTGCACCGCGTGAGGCGCGTAACACGTTGGGGTTGAACAGGTCAGCACCGCGGCCGCATAACAGCACTGCGGCGGCGCCGGCCCCGTCGGCCGCGCGCAAGACCGCACCGAGGTTACCGGGCTTCTCCACGTTTTCCAGGACCACCAGCAGTGCGTCCGGATCGAGTTGCACTTCAGCCAGTGACCGGCTTAGCTGGGGCGCGACCACGAGCAGTCCCGCCGAACGCTCGCGGTAGGCGATCTTCTGCATCACCGGTTCGCTGACTTCGATCAGCTCCAAGCGCGAGGTGGTGCGAGGCAGCGCGCGCATTTCCTCCAGCAGCACGACGTCTTGGCTCTCGGTCAGCAGCGCTGGACAGTAAACCACGGTCTGCAACGGATGGCCGGCGGCCAGTGCCCGGCGGATCACCAGCGGTTCCTCGATGAGAAATAGCTGCTCTGCGTCGCGAGTACGACGCTCGCGCAATTTGACCAGCGCTTTGACGCGCGGATTCTGCAAGCTGGTGATCTTCAGAAGTTCGGGCATGATCAGTCCTGTGCTCCCGTTACCGGGAAATATTCCCGGACGTATCTACCGCCGTGTCAGTCCGCAGCGCACGCCGTGCGCACCGGGTCGGGTAGAGCCACGACGCGACGCGCTTGGTAGTCGAAACAAGCCAGGCTGCTCTCAGCCACGGCGATCTGTGTATCGTCCGACCGGCGTGTGAGCAGGTAGAAGAGGCGGAATCCGCAGCGACTCGGTTCGGCCATGGTCACCGCGCAAGTCAACCGATCGCCGGCGAACCCCTCGCCGCGGAACACGAGCGACACGTCGGTCATGATCAAGCTGACTCCGCCGCAATCCATCTCCGTCCAGCCGTGGCTGGCGAGGTATGCCACCCTTGCCTCGTGCAGCAGCGCCAGCACGCGGTCGTTGGCCAGGTGGCCGCCGTAGTTCAGGTCGGTGATGCGTACCTGTAACTCGACCTCGAACTGATACGATTTGCGTGGCGTGAGCTGGACCCGGGGCATGGTTCTTTCCTGTCGGAACGATACCGTGGCCGAAATAGCCGTCGTGGCTGTGCGGGCTGCGCCGGTGGCGGGGATCGCGTGTACCGCACCGACGTTGCTCGTATCACGACAGTGTAACGTGTGGCGCTTCGCTGGTCAGTGAAAATCCCGGCTTCGGCCACCGGCCGGTCGACGGGTCAGGCGCGGTTTCCAGATGCGGTTGACGATCAGGTGGACGACATCCTGTTCGGCCTGGATACGGCCGCTGACCCCCATGAACGACAGTGTCTTGGCGAGGATGCGGTGGCGCTCGAAGACACTGGACCACAGCACCAGGTTCACGAATCCGGTCTCGTCCTCGAGGGTCATGAAGGTCACGTCGTTGGCGGTGCCGGGGCGCTGGCGGCAGATGACGATGCCGGCGAAATCGGCGCGCGTGCCGTCGGGTAGGGCGTTGACGGTGCGTGCGGTGGGTAGTCCGCGTGACCGCAACTCGGTGCGCAACGGTGCGAGCGGGTGGCCGCGCGTGCTGTGGCGGCTGGTGCGGTAATCCCAGTTGATCTGCTCGAGCGCACCGAGCTGTGCCAGGTTCGGCACCGGGTCGCACGGTGGCAGCGGCAACAGCAACTGCTCGGGGCGGTCGCGCCGGCTCAGACCGTGGATCGTCCACAAGGCGCGCCGTCGCTCGGGTTCGAGCGCGGCGAGCGCACCGGCTTCGGCCAGCGTGCCCAATACGTCGCGTGACAGTGAGGTGCGCCGGGCGAGGTCGATGATGTTCTGGAACGGCTGCTCTTGCCGCGCTGAGACGAGCGCCTCGCCCTCTTGCACCCCGAGCCCTTTGACGTACCGCAAACCCATCCGCACGGCCAGCGGTCGTTTGCGCCAGATGCTTTGGTGGTGGGCAGGGTCGGTTTCCGGGATACCACCGCCCTCCACCGAGGACTCCCCGGAGACCTCCTCGAGCGTACACTCCCAAACACTGCAAGTGACATCTACCGGGCGGACTTCCACTTTGTGCCGTCGGGCGTCCTCGACGATGGTTGCCGGTGCGTAGAAACCCATCGGCTGGGCATTGAGCAACGCGCAGCTGAACTCGGCGTGGTGGTGACATTTCAGCCAAGCCGTGGCGTAGGCGATCAGCGCGAAGCTGGCGGAGTGGCTTTCCGGAAAGCCGTACTCACCGAAGCCGCGGATCTGGGCGAAGACGCGCTCGGCAAACTCACGGGTGATGCCTTTGGCTGTCATGCGGGTGATCAGACGGTCGCGGTGGCGGTCGATGGGGCCGTGGCGTCGCCAGGTGGCCATGTCGCGACGTAGCTGGTCGGCCTCACCGGGGCTGTAGTCGGCCGCGACCATCGCCAGGCGCATGACCTGTTCCTGGAACAGCGGTACACCGAGGGTCTTCTTGAGCACCGGCTCGAGCGACGGGTGGGGGTAGGTCACCGGCTCGGTGCCGTGGCGGCGGGCGATGTAGGGGTGGACCATGCCGCCGGTGATCGGTCCTGGTCTGACA
>JAUVBS010000111.1 GCA_030591105.1 bacterium
AAGGAGAGGCAGTTCATTCTGTCCAATGATCCGCAGGCCGATCTGGTGGCCCACTCCTTCAAGCTCGAAGACGGACCGTACGGTCAGCTGACCTACATCCGCATGTACCAAGGGACCGTCGGCAAGGGGAGTGATATCGTCAATAGCCGGACCGGCAAGAAGGTCAAGGTCGGCAGGTTGGGCCGCGTGCACGCCAATCAGCTGGAGGATCTCGACCAGGCGGGCGCCGGCGATATCGTGGCGCTCTTCGGAGTCGATTGTGCCACCGGCGACACGTTCACCGCGGGGCAGCGCGTCGGTCTGATGAGCATGCATGTTCCGGAACCGGTGGTCTCGCTGGCGGTCAAGCCGGCAGACGGCAAGAGCCAGAGCAAGATCGCCAAGGCTCTGCAGCGCTTCACGCGCGAAGACCCGACCTTCCAGACGACGGTCGATGACGAGACCGGCGATACCCTGATCCGCGGCATGGGCGAGTTGCACTTGGAGGTCTATCTCGAGCGGATGCGCCGCGAATTCGCTGTCGACGTACAGGTCGGTCAGCCAAAAGTTGCCTACCGCGAGACCATCACCCGGGCCGTGCCGTTCAACTATGTTCACCGCAAGCAGACCGGCGGTTCGGGTCAGTACGCCAAAGTGGTCGGCCGGATCGAGCCGTCCGACGACGGCGACTTTCACTTCGAGAACAAGGTCACTGGCGGCAACATCCCGACCGAGTTCATCTCGGCCTGCAAGAAGGGCTTCTCCGCGATGATGGACCGGGGGCAGTTCATCGGTCATCCGGTGCAGGGTCTGAGGGTGGTACTCGAGGACGGCGATGCCCACACGGTCGACTCCTCCGATATGGCGTTTCAAACTGCCTGTCGCAACGCCTTTCGTCAAACCTATCCGCAAGGCGAGCCGGTCGCCCTCGAACCGCTGATGCTCGTGTCGGTCGAGAGCCCTAGCGAACATCAGGGTGATGTTCTGAAGACCCTGATGCAGCGGCGCGGTATTATCGTCGGTACCACCGAGGACGAAGGGTTCATTCGCATCGACGCCCACGTACCGTTGGCCGAGATGTTCGGCTACGCCTCGGTTCTGCGTTCGTCCACGCAGGGCAAGGCCGAGTTCACCATGGAGTTCGCACGTTATGCGCCGGCGCCCGAAGAAGAGGCAGCCCGGCTCGTCACCGAGTATCAGGAGCGCCGGGCCGCCGGTCGCAAATGATACCGCGGAAGGAACGATTCATGGCCAATCAGGGAATCTGTGACCGCAGTCCGTTACGTGTCTTCGATCGTGCCATCGGCGGGGGTCTGGGCCGCGGGAATCTCGGTATCGTACTATCGCGCCACGGCGTGGGTAAGACCAGTTTCTTGATCGGGCTGGCACTGGACGCTCTGCTGCAAGGGCGCAAGGTCTTGCACATCTCGACCAAAGAAACCGTCGATCATTTGCTGACCTTCTACGGCGAAATGTACGCGGCGATGGCGGACATGCTCGACCTCGAGAATCGCCCGGCCCGTCTGCTCGATGTGGAACGCAATCGCCACATCCACGTCTACAACCGTGACTACTTCACATTGGAGAAATTGGGCGAGTCGATGGCGTTCCTGCGTGACGCGGCCAACTTCCACCCGGACATGGTGATCATGGACGGCACGCCACGCTTCGAGCACACTGAACCGTGGGAGATGGAGGGCGTCCAGAAGCTGCTGCACGACTGGAACGCTGAGGTCTGGACCAGCGCCCACACCCACCGCGAAGGCCAGCAGACCGATGCCCGTGGTGTACCGAGCGAGGTGGCCCGTTACGACGACTATCTGGCGGTGATCGTGTTCCTCCAGTCGACGGCCGACCACGTGCGCGTGCGCATTGCCAAGGACCACGAGCGCGAGCAGGTCGCGACGCTGCATATGGAACTCGACCCCAAGACCCGCATGTTGCGCTGGCGCTGACACTGACAGACACGCTGACGCTGACCAGATACCGCGGTAGGAGGAGGTCTCCAGTGGCGGAAGTGGATGTTGCCCGGCGTCTGGACCAGGTGCGCGTGCGGATCGCTGCTGCCTGTGCCGCTGCGGGCCGTCCCGAAACCAGTGTGTGCCTCGTTGCGATTACCAAGCGGCAGCCGCTCGAGCGCGTCGTCGCCGCTTGCCACTGCGGGCAGTGGGAGCTGGGGGAGAACCGGATCCAAGAGGCCTTGCCCCGCCAAGCGGAGCTCGCTCGGCGGCTCGCCGCCGCCGGTTTACCGGTCGCTCGTGTACGCTGGCACTTCGTCGGCCACCTTCAATCCAACAAGGCCAATAAAGCGCTCGATGCATTCGTGCTGCTGCACGGGATCGACTCGGTACGGTTGGCCGAGAAACTCAGCGAGCGAGCGCTCGCCATAGCCGCGGGCGCGCCGCAGCCGATCCTGGCCGAGGTCAATGTGACCGGGGAGACGCAGAAGCACGGCTTGCCACGCGACGGTGCCGTCGAGATGATCGCGCGCCTGGCCGAGCTGCCCGGCCTCGAACTGCAGGGCCTGATGTGCATGGCACGTTTCGGTGACCCGGAGCCTCGACTACGCGCGAGTTTCGCCAGCTTGCGAACCCTCGCCGAGCAAGCTCGTTCGGTCTGCGGGCTGCCGCTACCGGAGCTGAGCATGGGGATGTCGGACGACTTCTGCGCGGCCATCGCCGAAGGGGCCACCCTGGTACGCATCGGCAGCGCCCTGTTCGGGCCGAGGCTCGCTGTACCGGGTTGACGGTGTCGTACTGGTGGTGGACTGGTCAGCAAACGTCCACTTTCCTACCGCGCACGCTTGCCGTGCCTTTCATACCACGGCGAGATCGCGTCCGGACGGGTCGCCACCGAACCCTCGGTAAGAGGCTTGTTTATGCTGATCCGGGCCAGAATGGTCTGCCACGACAACTGACGGAGGTGTACTCTTGGATTACCGGCGTCTGATCCTCGCTCTGTTGCAGGTCTACTCCTGGCTGATCATCGCTCGGGTCGTCCTCGCCTGGGTCAACCCGTTTCCCCGCAATCATTTCCTTCAACAGATCATCCGGGTGACCGAGCCCGTACTCGCACCCCTGCGGGGGTTGATACCGCTGGGTAAGATCGATCTGTCACCGCTGCTGGCACTGGTCTTGATACAGATCCTCATGAGATTCATCCGGTGACTCGGGGCGATGGTGCCGCGCAAGCTGTGCCGAGCGCTGGCGACCGCGCCCGCGGTCCCGTGTCCAGGACGCCACGGCCACCGGCCAGGGCCGGTCAAAGGGCCGACCAGGAGGAAACCATGAGGATCACGCCTCTCGACGTCCGGAAGCAGGAGTTCCGCCGCGCCGTGCGCGGGTTTGACTGCGATGAAGTCCGCGCCTTCTTGACCACCACCGCCGACGAGTACGAGGCGGTGCTGGTGGACAACAAGGAGCTGCGCGAGCGTATCATCGAGCAGGACGAGAAGATCGGCGAGTATAGCAATATGGAGCAGGCCCTGCGCGACACATTGATGACGGCAGAACGTCTCATGAAAGAGTCGAAGCAGAGCGCGTGTAAAGAAGGCGAGCTGATCGTGCGGGATGCCGGTCTGAAAGCGCAGCGACTGCTCGACGAAGCGCGGTTCCGCGCCGAGGATATCCGCCGTGAGATCCTCGGTTTGAAGAAAGAGAAGGACGCTTTCCTCGCCCGTGTCCGGAGCCTCGCCCAGGCGCAGATTCATTTCATCGACAGTCACGGCAGAGATTTCCGCGATCTCGACCGGCAGCTGCTGGACCATGCCCAGACGCCGGTAGACGAGGCGATATCGCCGTACAGTACCGCGAGCGCGACGGCACCGCCGCCGCCGGCGACCGGTCGTGCGGCCGAACATAACGACGTCTGGCGCAACTACATTCCCGGCAATCTATACGCCTCGACGGTGGTGAACAGCGATGCCGATCAGCAGCTGTCCGCACCGGCGGCGGCTTCGGTTGATTCCGAGGCCATGGGTCTGGCACCGGTCCGTGAGGCAGACAGCGACGAGTCGGTGAACGACGAGCTAGCCGACCTCGCCGACCAGAACGAGTTCGACGATAGCTACGATGAAGTCGCTGGTGAAGCGGTCGTAGATGAGATCGTGAACGACTTCGCGGACCAAGTCGGTTTCGGTGATGTCATGACCGACTCCGCCCTCGAAGCCGTGCTCGACGCCGAGTCGGTTCTCGAGCCGGGAACGGTACCGGATCACGGCATGAGTGCCGGCGAAGCCGTCGCTGACGCCGCGCTTGACCGCGACGATCCCGCGTAGCGGCCCGCATAGTCCGAACCTGCCGACGTGTTGACGGCGGTGAGCCACACCGCGACCGACACAAGTGGCCCGTTGGTCCCAGTGCCGGCTGCGCCGGCACGTTTTGCTTCCCCGGCCAGGTACCCCGTGTTAACTTAGCCGCTCTTCGTTTCGGCCGAATGCCGGCCAGCCGCTGACGGCGGCGCCGGCTATTGACGCCCGATCATCGCCAGCCGTCGGCCGGCACGACCGCCGACCGGCCCGGCTGTACAATCCGCCTGTCCGCCGCGGGAGGACGACGTGAGCGACCTGTGGACTCAGATTGAAGACGCGACCCGGCTGATTCGCGGGCGGACCGATTTCGTACCGGAGTTCGGTCTGATCCTCGGTACCGGCCTGGGTGATCTCGCCGGTAAGATCGATGCCGTGTGTACGATTCCGTTCGGTGAGATTCCTCACTTTGCCACATCGACCGCTACCGGCCATCAGGGCAACTTGATCCTCGGGGTCCTCGGCGGCCGCAATGTGATCGCGATGCAGGGACGTCTGCACTATTACGAGGGCTACAGCATGCAGCAGATCACCCTGCCGGTCAGGGTGATGCGAGCCCTCGGCGCCAGCTCGTTGATCATGAGCAATGCGGTCGGCGGCATGAATCCGCACTTAGAGCCTGGCGATATCACGGTCATCACCGATCACATCAACTTCATGGGAGACAACCCCCTGATCGGGCCCAACGATGATCGCCTCGGTAAGCGCTTCCCCGACATGTCCGAGCCGTACGACCGCGCGTACCTCGCTACTGTCGAGGCGGTCAGCCTCGCTGAGCGCATTCCGCTAAAGCGGGTCGTCTACGTCGCCGTGGCCGGTCCGAACCTCGAGACCGCTGCGGAGTACCGGTTTCTGCGAGCCTTCGGCGCTGATACGGTCGGCATGAGCAGCGTGCCGGAGTGTCTGGTGGCCGTCCACGCCGGTATGCGCATACTCGGGCTTTCGGTGGTCACCGATTCCTGTTTCCCGGACGCGCTCAAACCCGCCGTGGTCGAGGAGATCATCAAGGTTGCCAACGGCGCACAACCGAGGTTCGAAGCACTGGTAACCGGATTCCTGCGGCGGGTGCCGGCCGGCGATTGATCGATTACATTGGACCGATGACAACGGTGGCGCGGCCTGGCCGCAGCCGCTAACCAGTAGCCCGGGCAAGGAGATCCGGCGTGCTACAGAAAAGCGAGGGTCTCAGCGATGGCGAACGACGGGGATCTGTACCCGCCGCTGGCGCGTAAGTACCATGACGCCGAATCCGAGCGGTTGATCAGCCGTTTCTGGAGCGAGCACGGTACTTTCAATAAGAGCATCGCCCGGCGCGAAGGCGCGCCGGATTTCGTGTTCTACGAGGGACCGCCGACCGCCAACGGCAAACCCGGCGTCCATCACGTCATCGCCCGCCTGTGCAAGGATATTGTCTGCCGTTACAAGACCATGACCGGGCACCGGGTGTTGCGCAAGGCGGGGTGGGACACCCACGGCCTACCGGTCGAGCGATCGGTAGAGAAGGAGCTCGGCATCCAGGGTGCCCAGGCCATCATGGAATACGGGGTCGCCGAGTTCAACGCCAAATGCCGCGAGAGCGTCTGGTCTTGCAAGACCGATTGGGACGAATTCACCGAGGCGCTCGGCTACTGGATCGACCTCGACGATCCGTACATCACTTACACCGATGAATACATCGAGAGTGTCTGGTGGATTCTGAGCCGCTTCCACGCCGAAGGTATGCTCTACCGTGGTCACAAGGTGGTGCCTTACTGCCCGGTTTGCGCCACGCCGCTCTCCAGTCACGAGATGGCCAACAGCTACCGCACCGTCAGCGATCCGAGTATTTTCGTGAAGCTCAAGGCGCGAGACAGCGACGACTATTTTCTGACCTGGACCACCACACCGTGGACGCTACCGTCCAACGTCGCGTTGGCGGTCGGTGTGGACTACGATTACGTGCGGGTACGCCACGGCGGCGACGTGCTGATCCTCGCGGAGGCGCGTCTAACAGTCCTCGATTCGGAAACCAAGACCGAGGTTCTCGAACGGCTGCGCGGTAAGGACCTGCTCGGCCGGCGCTACGAGCAACTACTGCCGTTGTTACCGGTGCCCGAGGGCAAGGAGGCGTTCAAGGTCGTTGCGGCGGACTTCGTGACCCTCGATTCCGGCACCGGTATCGTGCATCTGGCGCCAGCCTTTGGCGAGGACGATTTCGCCGTCGGCGAGCGGGAAAATCTAGCGGTTTTTCAACCGGTCGACGTCAACGGCCGTTTCACCGAAGCCGCCGGACCGTACGCCGGGTTGCAGGTGAAAAAGGCCGACCCACAGATCTTGCGCGATCTGCGCGATGGCGGGCAGCTGCTCGCCGAGGCGATCTACAGCCACGAGTACCCGTTCCACGACCGGTGCAACAACGCACTGATCTACTACGCCACGCCCAGCTGGTTCATCCGCACCAGCACGATGCGCGACCGACTGGTCGCAGCCAACCGAGACATCGGCTGGTCGCCACCGGAGGTCGGGACGGGCCGGTTCGGTAACTGGCTGGCCGGCAATGTCGACTGGGCGCTGAGCCGCAACCGTTTCTGGGGTACGCCGCTGAACGTCTGGGTCTGCGCTACGTGTGGTGCCGAGCAT
>JAUVBS010000002.1 GCA_030591105.1 bacterium
CGCAAGAAACGACCGACCCTCGTCACACGAACGTCGCCGCCGACGGTGACGCTGCTACCCCAGCGCGCCGCATCAGCGACCATGGTTCGGAATTTATAGATGCGAAACCGTATACCGTGCCTACCTACCCGCTCCTGGCGGAAAAAAATCGGTCCGCGTCCTGTCGCCCTGATCGAAATTGCAACGGCCACGAAAATCGGTGATAGCAGCACCAGTCCCGCGCTGCTGGCAACGACGTCTACAAATCGTCGCAAGATCTCTCTCCCTCCCGCGTAGATCTACCACTCGATCAGCGACCAGCGCCGCAGACGCCAATCACAGCTTGCGTAACGCAACCGCTGTCGCTGTATCTGCAGGCAAAGCGTGCCGGCGTCCACAGGCCCTCGCCGACAATAATTAACGGCTGACCAACAATAGCCAAGTGCTTACCGACCTAAATTCCGGTGATATTGTTAATCTCAATTGCCATCAGATACAAGTCCGGATCTATACAATTTAGAACGGGTCGGACCGATCTCACCTTTCGCAGCAGGAAAGGACCGGATATGCGCGAGGAATTCCTGCCTTTTGCACCGCCGAACATCGGTGACGCGGAAATCGCCGAGGTGAGTGACGCGTTACGTTCGGGCTGGATCACCACTGGCCCGAAGACCAAGCAATTCGAGGCTGATTTCGCCGCTTACCTCGGTGCACCCAGCGCACTGGCGGTCAGCTCTGGCACCGCAGCGATGCACCTGGCTCTGGTTGTGCACGGCATCGGCCCGGGAGACGAGGTCATCACCACACCGATGACTTTCTGCTCCACGGTCAGTGTCATCGAACACGTCGGCGCACGCCCCATCCTCGTCGACGTTCAGCCCGATACCCTGAACATCGATCCAGACCTGGTGGCCGCGGCGGTGACGGATCGCACGCGCGCGATCCTGCCGGTGCACTATGGCGGCCACCCGGTGGCACTCGACCGCCTCCAGCAGATCGCCCACTCCCACTCGCTGGCTGTGATCGAGGACGCCGCCCACGCCTTGCCGGCGCGCTATGACGACCGTTTGATCGGATCGGGTGACAACCTGGTCGCCTTCAGTTTCTACGCCACCAAGAACCTGACGACCGCCGAGGGTGGCATGTTGACGGGTGCCACCGAGCTAATCGCCCGCGCCAAGGTGGCGCACCTGCACGGGATGGACCGCGACGCCTGGCAGCGTTACGGCCAGGGCGGTAGCTGGTATTACGAGATCGTGATGCCGGGCTTCAAGTACAACATGAGCGACCTGCAAGCGGCGCTGGGGCTGGCCCAGTTGCGGCGCCTGAATGGTATGCAAACACGCCGGCGTGAGATCGTCTCACGTTATCACGAAGCTTTCACCGACCTGGATGCGGTCGAATTGCCAATCCAGCGCAACACTGTCGAGAGCGCCTGGCACCTCTATCCAATCCGTCTCCGTTTAGAGGCGCTGAACATCGATCGCAACCGGTTCATCGAGGAGATGACGTTGCGCAACATCGGCACTTCGGTGCACTTCATACCGATTCACGTGCACCCGTACTACCGCGACAAGTACGGCTGGCGGCGTGACGAATTCCCCCAAACGATAGCCGCTTACGAACGCTTGGTGAGTTTGCCGCTACATTCCGGGCTCAGCGATACCGATGTGGCCGACGTCGTCGCGGCGGTCAGAGCGATCGTCACTGCACACGCGGCATGATCCGGGCCGCAATCCCGCGTTACTTCGCGTAACCGAGTACGGTTTGCTGCGGCTCGAGCAGGGGCATCACTCGTGCCAGTTCAGCGTTGGTCAACTCGTCACGCCATTTGCCTACCGATCCGACGCGGACACTCTCGGCAATAAATCGATCCCGGTCCCGAGTCGCCTCGAGCGATAGAAAACGGGCCAAACGGTCGGCGGTGGCGATCGGCTGCCGCACCAGATCCTCGTAACGTACCTGCAGCCATAGCTCGCGCGGAACCACCTGTAAATCGCGCCGGGATGCTGCGACACATGTACTCCATTGTCGGGCGCAAACCTCGTGCAGCGACAGATCGCGTACGTCGGCGGCGATACCGGGATAGACCGGTCCCCAACTGCGCAGACCTCGTTCGCGCCGCAACCAGCGACCCAAATAGTGACCGGCGTAGCGGCCCGCGTAGAGGCGCGCCGACCACCAGGGAAACGTCTGTATCTTGGGCCACAACTCGCGCCACCGCAGCGGCGCCTGCCACTGGCGGTACGCCGATGCGACCACGTCGCGCCCGTCACGCACCAGATGAATCAAACGGGCTTCCGGGAAAATCGAACGTACATAGGCGACCCGCAAAGAGTTGCCAACGGTCTTCTCGACCACCCGCCCACCGCCGGCACGCCTGGCGTAACGCGTGAAATACTCGCGTACGAAGCGGCGGGTCTCGGGCCCGGCATCGCCGACGGTCAGCGCATCGTCGGCGCACCGCCTGCTGTCGTGTCGCCAGACGTAGTTGATGTCGTGGGGTATCTCGACCATGCCGCAGTGCAGCGCAACGATGCGCCGCAGCAGTTTCGAACCGGTGCGCGCCGCTGCGATGATGATCACGGGGTCCGGCTTTGTCGAGCCGCTCACTGCCGTCTCCGATCGTCCGGCACCGGATGGTCTGGTCCGACGCCGAGTTCGCGGTAGAGGGCGAAATGCCGGGCTGCGATCACCTCGGCAGCGAATTCTTCTTCAGCGAGCTGGCGCGCCCGTCTACCGAGGGCAAGACGGCGCTCGGGATTGGCCAGCAGCGAGAGGATGGCTGCCGCCAGCGCATCAGCATCCCGCACCGGGACCAGCAACCCGGTTTCGCCGTCGTGGATCGCCTGGCGGGTACCAGGCACGTCGGCGCCAACGGAGGGCACGCCGCAAGCCGCGGCCTCCAGTACCACCCGCGGCGCACCTTCCCGATAGGAAGGCAGCACGCAGAGGGTGCTGGTCGCCAGCGTTCGGTGCGGATCCGTCAGGTAACCCGGATACTCGATATGTCCTTCGGCGACGGCTTGCTCGAGGTACCGAGCCGGCACGGCGTCGCGATGCGTCCGGTCGGTCTCGCCAGCAAGTAGGAACACCACGTCCGGCCGCCGCCCGCGCACCAGGCGAGCCGCCTCGACGAACTCGCGCACACCTTTCTGCCAGAGCAGACGCGCCATCATCAGCACTCGTTCGCCAGCGGGCGGAGTGTCCGGCACCGGGTGGAACTGCTGTACGTCGATACCGCTGCCGACAATCGTGCAAGCACGTTCGGCGGCAACCCAGCCCGAACCGACAAATAGATCCCGGTCGTCATCGTTCTGGAAGATCGTCAGATCGGTCCGCGTCAGGGCGATGCGGTAGCCCAGTGAGACGAGCCGACGGACCGTACCGCCGGCGATGAACGCGTGTCCCAGGCCGGTGATGGTGTTGACCACCTTCACCTCGCGACCGAGGACGAGCCGCGCGGCGACACTGCTGAGAATGATCGCCTTGGCGTGGAAATTGTGAACCAGCCGCGGTCGATACCGCCGCATCGCACGCCAAAGCGCGGCGCCGGCTCCCGCGTCGCGGACGGGATAGAACCCGCCGCGGCGGAAGGCGATCGGTGCCAGCTCGGCTCCCCACGAAACCAGTTGCTGTGCATACTCATCGTCGGCAGTAGCGACGACGACCTGCCAGTCAGCGCCGAGGTAAGCCTCGATCAATTTCCGCCGGGAGCTAGCCAAGGCATAGCCGCGCTGCGCCGTTAACAGAAAACAGGGCCGGGTCATGCCGGTCATCGCTCACCCGCTCCTGCGCGGCGGGTGCAGCTCAGGCTCACCGCACCGATCGGTAAGTTCGCGGTACAGCCGGTCATACCCGGCAACCATGCGGTCGAGCCCATAGCGCGCAACGATATGCGCCCGGGCTGCTCGGCCCTCCTGCTGGCGCGCTTGGGGTCCGGCGTCCAACCAGCTGGTGACTGCCGCGGCCGCAGCTTGCCGATCGTCGCGCGGTACCACCGTACCGTGGCCGGCCAGCAGCCGAGCGGTGTCTCCCACATCGGTGGCCACCACGCAAACACCGGTTGCCATCGCTTCGCCGACCACGTTGGGAAACGCTTCGAGGCGAGATGGCGACACCAGAATATCGAGAGCCGCCAGGATTGCCGGTACGTCATCACGTTCGCCGAGCAAGTGACAGCGACCCGCCAGTCCGGCCGCACCAATCCGGCTGCCTAGCATCGCATCAGACACATCCATTCCGCGGCCGACCATCACGAATTGAACCTCAGGACGGCCGTAGCCGACAGCAGCGGCCATCTGCAGAAACTGGTCGTGACCTTTGTGTGGGTGCAGCCGTCCGACACTACCGACCAGTAGCGTATCGGACGAGCAACCGAGTTCCCGGCGGATCCACTCCCTCGCTTCGTCCGACGGTCGAAAGAGATCGGTATCGAAGCCGTTGGGTATCACGATGCGACCCGGCGACCGATAGCCCAATGCTTCGTGCCGTCGGGCACTCTCGTAGCCGTTGTAGACGATCGCGGCAGGCTTTCCCGAGAGGACGGCGCCGGCGCGGATCACCAGGCGCGTCAGCGGCTTCTCTTCGCGCAGACCGTAGACCGCGTGCCGCACGTTCCAAGCCAGGATCGGCCGGCGACGGTCGCCGGCACTAAGAGCCCACGCCGCGAGATTACCGTGATACATCCAGCCGTGAATCAAGTCGGCGTCGAGACCATTGTAGCAACGGCGCAGCCGCCACCACGCACGCGGCCCGGGAATAGTGCGCCGCCACCCCATGGTGAAGACCGGGATTCCCACCGCTCGCAACTGCTCCGCCACCGGACCGGAATCGAGCAAGCCGATCACCACCGGATCGAAGCGTTCGCCATCGAGTCCCGCCAGTAGACGCAACAGAACGGTCTCTGCACCGCCGACGCCCAAACCGGTGATGACGTGGACCACACGCACGCGGCCGTACCGTCGCGGTGCGCGGTCGCCGCTCACGACGCGACCTCGCGTAGCAATGCGGCAGTCTTCTCGATCATCGCCGCTACGCTGTATGTACGCACGATTTGCCGATGCAGCGACTGAGGGTCGGGACGTCCGGCCGCAAGTTGCGCCAGAATGCCGTCGGCCAGCAGTCCGGGATCATGCGGCGGCACGACGGCACCGGTGGCGCCAACCAACCGCGCCGAATCACCCACATCGGTGACCACACAACCGACACCGCAAGCCAAGGCTTCGCCGACGACGTTAGGAAAGCCCTCGCTCACCGAAGAAGAGACGGCGAGGTCGAGAGCGTTGTACACCGCCGGCATGTTCGTCCTCTCGCCCGCCCAGATCAAGCAGTCGTCGAGGTCCAACTCACGCGCGAGTCGCTCGAGCCGGCGGGTGTAGACCGTCCGCCCGCCACCGACACACACGAATCGAGCGTCCGGACGGCTTTGCACCACGCGTCGAGCGGCAGCCAAAAACGTCGGATGGTCCTTCACGGCGGTCAATCGTCCAACCAGTCCGATGAGCGGTTGAGTCTCGCCGATCCCCCACTCGCTGCGCAACCGGCGACCAGCGTCGGCGTCGGGCCGAAAGCGATCGGTAGCGAAACCGTTGGGAATCACGACGTGCCGGCGGGCCTGAAACCCCCGTCTCTCGTGGAAGCGGCGTCCAGCGTTGCTATTGAACACGATGGTACCGACAGCGGAGCTGAGATCGCGACCCCAGCGCCGGGCCAAGGTTCGGAACCACGGCAGGCGGTTATCAGAAGCACGAATACCCCAGACCAGCCGGCCGGCGCGGCCAGCGCCGAGCGCGAGCCGTGCGTGCAGGTTGCTCATGTACAACAGGCTGTACACCACGTCGGGGCGCCAGAACTTCACCTGGCGCCGCAGCGCGGTCGGGGCGCGGGTCAGCTGCCAGGCCACCCCCGGTTTGATACCGGCCTTGGCACCATATAACGCCCTCAGCTGAACGTCGGGCCAATGCCGCATCCGGTCCCAGTGCTTACCACCCGGAAACATCGTGACCACGGCGATCGGCCAGCCGCGGTCTGCTAGCCCGCGCACGATCTGTGTCAACTGTCGTTCGGCACCTCCGGAACGCAGCGACCCGATGTAGAAGAGCAGCCGTGGGCCCGCCGCCGTCCCGGCTGCTGTTGCCTGCCGATCATCCATCGTCCCGTCCCACCGCATCGCGGTCGATCACCGCTGAATTTTCCGTCGTCTGGAGGTAACTACCGCATAGCAATCGCCACCAGACGATGCCCAAGCGTTGGTTTATACTGCGAGTGAGCGCCAGGTTCCAACCCAGCTTGACCAGAGCCGTCGCCAGCGCCGCCCCGACGATTCCCAGCCACGAAATCAGAATATAGTTCAGCGCAACGTTGATGATTACCGCAACGAACAAGCTGGTGGCTGCTTGGCGCTCGTTCCCGGTCATCGTCATCATGAAACCGGCCAGCCCCATCGTCGCGCTCAACAGACGGCCAACAACCAACACCACCAGGGCTGGATAGCCTGCAACGAATTCCGTACCGAACAGGCCGAGAACCAACCGACCGGAGAGGGCCAGAACCAGCGCCACCGGCAACGCCACCAAGAGGATACCGCGTAGCGCCCAGGTCGTCATGACCTTCAGCTCGGTCAGACGTCCTGCCGCATACAATCGGGCGATCAGCGGCGCGGCCACGGCGCTGACCGCGGTCACACCGAACAAAACCAACAGCGACGTGCGGCTCGCTGCCGCGTACACGCCCGCCGACTCCGGGCCGAGCCGATAGCCGATCATGAGCACATCGGTCTGGGTCAGAAGTGTATGCAGGCCCGACATCATCATCAACGGCAGTCCCACGACCAACCAGCCGCGGGTCTGGCCCTTTCGCGCGGCGGCCACCGCGACGTCGGGGATCCTCTTGCGGAACGCGCGATCCAGCCAGATCAAGACCGCCAGCGTAACTACGATGTTCGCCGTCATGGCCAACTCTGCTGTCGCCGGCGCAATTCCAGCACCCCACGCCACGCCGATCACCACGATCAGGATTCCGATTGGACGTACAATTTCGCGGGGGGCCAACGCCGCGGTGATCCGACCGACAGCACGCAGACCGGCGCTCCGCAGTTGCATCAGGCCGGCGACCGGGACCAGTAACGCGGCCAGCAGAAGTACATTTCGCAATTCCGGATCGAGCCCGGCACGCTGGGTTGCGACCCAGATCAAGAACCCGGCGACCACGACCAGCGAGCCGCTGAACACCAGCCGCGTACTCCACCGCAAGTATCGCCTCAACAAACCCCACTGCTCCGCCGCCGCCAGCTCGGTGACGAAGCGCAAGCTCGCGGTATCCTGCCCGAGTTTGGCCGGCAGTACAGCCAGGTACGCCCAGGCCAGGGCATAGGTGTATACCCCGTATGATTCGACACCGAGCAGGCGGGCCAAAGCTACCTGGACACCAAACACGACACCGGCGCCAACAACCTTCACGGCCAGCGCACTCATACCGCCACGCGCCAGGACGCTCAGTACGTCGCCTTCGCCGCCGGTCAGTGCAGCGCGTAGTTGCTGCCAGCAAGGGAGCCTCAAGGGTGGCGCCACTCCCCGTTGCGAGCCTTGCGGCGCGTACGTACCGAGTGCACGAAACTCAGCAGAAGACTCGATCCGACCAGACCCGCCACGAAGATCACGAGGATACGTTTCTCGAGATCAATCTGGTAAACCAGATCATTGCGATGGATATAGAACGCCCAGTAACTTCCCGCCAGCGCGACATAGCCACGCAGACGTGGATCGGAAACACCGAGCAACCAGGATCCGAGCCCGAGTATCAGGACAAACAGGAGAAGGAACCCGATCAACAACGGCCAACCGCCGCTACTAATCATCTCTGCCCAGATATTACTGGCCATGCCGAATTTGGACTGGGGAAACAGGCGCGTCTGGAACAGATCGTTGAACGCCACCGACTCGGCACCGACCGCCGGTGCAAAGAATAGCAGGCGGTAGATCAAGCCGGAAAAATGCGACATGCCGACCTGCAGGTCGCTACGGACGACCGCATCGAGGACTGCCTGGGTCGAGAACGGCTCCGAATAGGTGAGCGCCGACAGGTAGAAATTGGAGTCGACGATTCGCCCGAGAACACCTTCGACATCGCCCATCTTCACGGCAACGTACAGGAACTTGTACACAAAAACGACCGCGCCCAGGCCCAAACAGAGCAGCAATTGCGGCCAGCTCTGTCGCACCAACCGCTGCGGACCGATCGCCCCCAGCCAGAGAACCATCACACCCAACATGGCCATGGCGAAGTTGGACCGAAAACCGATGAACACATCGACTGCGACCAGCGCGACGCCAGCCGCGAAGAGCAGGCCGCGCCGCTCGGCGAAGCTGCAGACGATGGCCAACGACGCGCCGACGACCCAGACCAGGTGCCAGCGGTTCAGCTCCGCCATCATCGTGGCCTTGTCAGGCGACAGCAAGGCCCGCCCCGTGGTCAATAGCGCCATAACGAAACCCAACGTCGCCAGCGAAACGATCACCCCCGTGGCCAGCTCGCTGTTGGTCAACGAAAACGGTGGCAATTCGGGGCGCGCCAACCGGTCGAACACGGCGGCTCCCAACCAGATCGACACCAAGACCGAAATCATTATGCGGTAAGTGCCCGGTACCAGCAATACCGGTTCGCTCAGCAGGCCGCCGGGATAGAGAGCGTATCCGAAAAAACCGGGCAGGAAATAGACCAACGCCGATACGTAAGCGAGGGAGAACAGATCGAAGGTCCGCTTGACCAGTGAGAAGTACGCCAGTCCGAACGCCGCGATTACCACGAACCAAAGCTGCATCACAGGCCTCCGCCGGTATCAGCCACCGGGCTCAGACGTCGCCCGCGCGAAATGCTCCGATCTGAGCGCGCACGAGAACGGTCAATAAGGCCAAGATGCCTCCGATGACACCGCCGAGCAGTCCGTTCAACTTCCGCTTGGGACTCGACCTGACGACCGGCACGTTCGCCCGGTCGAGAATTTCCAGCGACACCGACTGTTTGTGTTCGTCGAACTTGGCTAGCTCCAGTTGGCGTCGTAGATCGACCCAGATCGAGGTCTGGGCCTGGACCTCCCGTTCGAGTTCACCATGATCCTTGAGGCGCCGCGGCGAGTTTCGATAGGCACGATTGCGCAGCAGGAACGCTGTGAGGCTGTCCTCGGCCGCCCGCAGATCGGCATGGACACTCGCCATTCGTTCCGCAAGAAACAAGCGATGGCTGGCCGCCTTGGTGTGGTAAAACACCCGGTTGAACCGATCGAGCTCCGCGATGAGGAAGTTCGCCAGATCCGCCGCAAATTCCGGGTCGCGAGGAACGGTCACCAACAGATCCATGAAGCCGCTCATGCGGTTACGGCGAAATTTGATCACTTGGCCACGCAGGACACTCTTGATCCGGTAGTCCCGACGGCGTACGTCCCGCGGTTCGGTACCGGTTTGCTTGATACCGAAGATCTCGTATACCGTCAGCGTATCGCCAGCGGTTGCAAACCACCAGCGACGATCCACTACCCGGTCGAGTACACGGTCCGAGGCGATGATCTCTCCGTACAATTCTTCGTTGTTCGTCGCCTGGCCGATATTGCCGCCGGTGAGCGAAGCGAGTTGGCCGAGTACCGAAGCCCCCCTGCCCTCGGCGTACGGTAGTAGCGTCACCTTCGCTGTGTACTTGTCCGTCATCAGATACGTCGCACCGACGCCGATGATTCCACCGCAAAGGACTGCCAGCCCTAACACGAGCCGCTGTTGCCAGAGTCCCCAAAGGAACTCAGCGACGCTCCATCTGATCTCGCTTTTGTTCAATTCGTCCCGCGATCGATTGCCAGCCATACGGTGGCCAAACTGCCCAGGATTAACACGATATCCTTGAGAACCTCGAGGGAGTTGGCCCCCTCCGGCGGCGGCTTGACCGGTACGATGATGGTCGAGCCAGCCACCACTTTCGACCCGCCCTTGTTGGGCAGCGACAATCCGTTGGGATGGACGACACGGGTCTTGTTTTTATCCGCGTTCTCGAGATAGCCGCCGGCGCGATCGACGTAATAGTCGATCTTGCGTCCTTTCTCCCAAATCAGGCTGGTGGGGAAACCGATCTCGCCGGCCACCTTCACCGTGTACTGCCGGTCGGGAATGATGACCTCGTCCCCTTCCTGCAGGACGATGTCGTACTGAGAACCCGGATCGGCGAGCGCCCGTTCCAAATCGATAGCGATGTTACCCACACCGTCCTGCTGGCGGACGACGCGTGCGCCGCCGGGGTAGGCGTTCGGCTTCAGCCCGCCGGCCCGCGCAATCACCGATGAAAGTTTTTCATCGGACCTCTCGAGGCTGTAGGTGCCCGAGAAATAGACCTCACCGTAAAGCTCGACGGTACGTTGTAGCTCCCACCACGGTAGCCGGCGTACCACGACTCGGTCGTGGGGCTGTAGCACGACACTCTGCGTCTGGACCAAATAATCGTAGCCCATATCGATCATGATGATTTCTACGGTCTGTGTGGGCACCGTGTTCACGTCGAGACTCTCGACTGCCTCGCGCTTGACCCGACTGATCTCCGCGCGTAGCGGGTCGGCTGACTGCTTCAAGCCGCCGGCTTTGAGGACCAGGTCCCGTAGCGTCATGCCTGCGCGATAATCGACACTCAGGGGCGCACGCACTTCACCGGCGATATGCACTTCGTAGCGGTCCTGAACGTCCCAGCGCGAAAACACCTGCACCACATCGCGTGGTTGCAGTAGCACCGGTTGAGCACGTCCGGCGAGCACGTCGCCGAGATGGAAGCTGAACGCGCTGTAACGCAGTTGGGCGTCGGTACGGTCGATCAGCGCGCGCTCTTCGAGGGTGTCGGGCCACAGACCGCCAGCGCGATCGATCAGGGCGCCGACGTCTAGCTCGGATTCGTACTCGTAAAGACCGGGATGCTTGACGTTGCCCTGGATCTCGACCCAGTTATCGAGACGGTCCTCTACGGCATCGACGATCACTACGTCGCCGTCATAGAGTACACCTTCCTCCAGGTCGCGCGCCTTACCGGTGACCGGATCGAGCTGGATGTCCACGATCACGCGGTCGGATGACTCCGGCAGCCGGAGGTGCCGCGGTATGATCCGTTCGACGCGGACCACGTCGGAGACCGCCTGCGCCGTGAAACCGCCCGCGAAACGCAGTAGGTCGTCGATGCCCTCGCCCGGTTTCAGTTCGAACAGCATTGAGCGGCGGATTTCGCCGCGCAGCTCGATGGTCGGCCCACGTTCACGGACGTAGACCGTGTCTCCCTCACGGAGCAATTTGTCACCGGTGCGCCGCCCGCCGAGCAGGTAATCGTAGACGTCCAAGTGTGCGATCACCTCGTCGGCCCGCACCAACCGGATGTCGCGCATACTGCCCGTAGCGGCGGGCCCGCCGGCCGCATAGAGCGCACCGAACACCGTGGCCACCGAACTGACCTCGAAGGAGCCGGGCTGAACCGCTTCGCCCACGACGAAGATGCGGATCGACCGCAGCGAACCGAGCGAGACTTCGAGATGGAGGTCGCCGGAATCGGTAGCCAGCCCGGCGTGCGAACGGGCCAAACGATCGAGGATCGACTGGCGGACCTGCGCCAGGGTGCGATCCTGGCAGACGATCTTGCCCGCTTCAGGCAGGATTACCGTACCGTCGCGATCCACAATGCGGGCGATGCGGAACTCGGCCTCGCCCCACACGTCGATGACGAGTTGATCGCCGACGCCGAGCCGGTAATCATCCGGCACCGGTCCAAACGACGGTGGTGCAAAGACACCGCGATCGAGCCGGAAGAAATCCGAACCGAAGAACAGCAACGTATCGACTTCAACCGCTACACTTTGTAGCACCGAGTCGATCTGCGCATCGGTCAACTCCGGCCGGAGTTGCCGTTCGTATGGCAACAAGACCTCCGGGGCATCGAGCCAGTATCTCGCTTCCTCACGGCCTACACCCAGCGCTTGGCCGGCGGCGGCCGGATCCGTTCCGGCGGGGTAGCGGTCGTCGATACCATCGAGGCTCGTACGACCCGGTTCGGTGACGTAGGTCGTATCGGCGGCCGCGCTCTCCGCCGAGCGATTGGCCTGGTACCGGCGCAGCAACTCTTCCTCGCTCATTCCGGTACGGCGCGAGGCTTCCTTCAGCATTTCGGGCGTAATGTCCTGAGCCACTGAGACAGCAACTGGCAAGAGGGCTACGCCCACCAGCCCGAGCGCAACCAGAAGCCATATACGGCGCCATGGCCGTAGCGGTAATATCACCGTAATTCTCCTCAGCCGAGACATAGAACCGGTTTCATCGCGCCGATCGCACCGATTGCGCGGATTGCGCGGATACCTGCGCGACGATTGGGTTCATATTTTCCGTTAATGGCGATACTCAGGCAAGCGAATTCTGACTCGGTTCGAATCGCGACGGACTCGATCCGCCCGTCAGTCCGGATCATTCGTGGACGACCGGTTCAGACCGAGAAGAGTCCGCGCAGCGACCTCATCGATGCGCAACTGCGCGACCAACTCCTCGACCCCGGCGAATTTGCGTTCCGCACGGAGTCGCCTGAGGAACTCGATCTTGATCGTGCGACCGCGCAGGTCGCCGTCGAACGAAAAGATGTGCGCTTCTACCCGCGGGACCGGCAGGCCTTCACCGTGGAAGGTCGGCACCTTGCCATAGTTCAGCATACCGCCGAAGACAACCCATTCGCTCGGTGCCGTGCTCACCAGATCGCCCTGGCGGTCCACCTCCGGTAACGCCTCGGTGATGTGGCCGAGTACACCGTCCTGGCGACCTACACGCGCGATGTCGCCCGGCATCTGAACGCGAACGGCGTAGACCCCCGGCGCCGGCAGTAGCTTATAGGGATCCAGCGGTACGACGTTGGCAGTCGGATAGCCGATGGTGCGGCCGCGACCGTCGCCGGGTGCAACTTCACCCCACAACGCGTACGGTCGCCCGAGCATCGCTTCAGCTTTTTGCGGGTCACCGGCACGCAGCGCATCGCGGATGACTGAACTACTGATGGTATCGCCTCCCTCGCGCAGAGCGCTGCAAACCTCGAGGGTATAGCCCAACTCCTCTCCGAGCGCCTCGAGGGTCCGTGCATTCCCGCGACGATCCGCGCCCAGGTGTGCATCGTAGCCGGCCACAAAGTGCTTCATACCGAGATACTGAACCAGGAAAGTATCGACAAAAGAACGGTAGTCGAGCCTGGCAAGCGCCGGGCAGAAATCGGCCGCAACCACCAAGTCGAGCTGTGCTTCGTGCAGCGCTGCCAGCTTTTCTCGCCAGGTCGTCAGCAGGAACGGCTCCGGGTCCGTAGTGAGGACCAGACGCGGGTGGTGCCGAAACGTGAACACGCAGCCGGTATCCAGCAACCGCCGGTTCTTCGCTTCCCCTACACAGGAAAGGAGTTCCCGATGGCCGCGGTGCAACCCGTCAAACGAACCGACCGAGAGCGCCGTCGGCCCCAAATGTTCGCTCGGTAGATCGCATTCTCCCGCGACGATCCGGGTGATATACTCCTCCGTCAGTCGGATCATGCGCATGATCAAGCCTCTCGGCTAGCCGGCTGCCGATCTCCGAACACCGC
Source organism: bacterium (assembly GCA_030591105.1). Classification (GTDB taxonomy): domain Bacteria; phylum Krumholzibacteriota; class Krumholzibacteriia; order LZORAL124-64-63; family LZORAL124-64-63; genus JAUVBS01. The sequence goes on from JAUVBS010000002.1 coordinate 13,594, forward strand.
CAGCGTGCGTGGCGCGCCGGTATGCGGGTCGGTGGCAGCTACGGCGACGAGTTCACCCTCGGGATCGCAATACTTGAATCGAGGCGGTGCGTCCGAGCCGTCTAGCCAATCGACCGCCGGTTGCCCACCTTGGCGCAACCAGTTCGCCCGCCGGGTGCCGATGGTGTGCGTCGCCAGGTGCGGCAAGGCGGCCGCCAACGAGCGCAGGACCGTCAGCGTGGCCACTGGATCGGACAGCTCAACAGCCGGCCGTGCCGCCTCCACCACGAACGGTCCGACCCGTGTTCGCCGCAGGGCGTGAACGTGCCCGACGCTACCCAGCGCCGCCGCGATGTCGCGAGCGAGTGAGCGGACGTAGGTACCGCTCGAGCAGTCGATGGCCAGGGTCGCTTCGTACACGAGACCATCTGCGGCCGTCTCCACCCCAGGGTCGGTAGCAATCTCTTCCGGCGCCAATCCCCAGCGGGTTGCCAACAGCTCCAGACGCGCGATCCGGACGCTTCGTGCGTCGGGCTCGGGGACGACCTCACCGCGTCGCACTCGTCGGTGGAGCGGCTGACCGCCTCGCTTGAGCGCCGAAATAACGGGTGGTATTTGGCGCACTTCGCCCCGCCAAAGATCGAGCGCGGCGGGGAGGTCTCGTGGATCGGCGGGGACCGGTCGCCGCGCCGTTACAGTGCCGTCGCGATCGTGCGAGTCCGTGCCCACCCCGAAACGGACGACTGCCGTGTATGATTTATCCAGCCCCACCAGAAAACGGGACAGCCTTACACCACGGCCGACCAGGACGAGCAACAGACCCGTGGCCAGCGGATCGAGGGTTCCAGCGTGGCCACATTTCAGTCTGGCTCGACGCCGGCGCTCGGCCGGCGCAGCCTCCGACCGAAGGCCGACCAGGCCACGGCGGATACCGTCCACCACCGCGAACGAGGTCGTTCCCGCGGGTTTGTCGACCAGCACGATACCATCGGTCGCGCTCATCTATCCTCCCCAACCGACCGCTCAGCCTGAACTGCTCATGATCGGCTACAGCACGCAGCTCACGCGGCGGGCAACGCCGCCGTCAACTCCACCACCAAACGTTGCAGGACTGCTTCTCCGTCACCCTCGATGGTACAACCAGCGGCTTGGCGGTGGCCGCCACCACCGTAGTTAGCAGCCACGGACTGCACGTCGCCGTCGCCACGCACGCGCAAAGATACGCGCCAGACATCGGTCTCGAGCTCCTTCAGAAGCGCCACGTACTTGACCCCCTCCACCGCGGTGGCAAGGTTCACGAACCCCTCGGAGTCGGCCAGCTGAGCACCGGTTTTGGCGAGCATCTCCCGGGTGACGAGGGCCGTCACGATACGGCCGCCGGCATGGTAGACAAAACTGCCGAGTACCTGCTCCAGCAAGGCGATCCCGGCCGGGTGGTAGCGATGCAGGGTTTGCCTCGCAACCGCGGCCGTATCGACACCCTGCGCCGCCAGCTCTCCGGCGAGCTCGAACGTCAGTGGCATCGTGTTATCGAAGCGGAAGCCACCGGTGTCGTTGACCAGACCGGTGTAGATGTTCGTCGCCATCGCTACCGTAATTGCGAACGGTTCACACAGGCCGCCGGCTCCCCGCGCCAACTCGTCAATTACCCGATGCACAAGGGTACAGGCCGAACACGATCGTTCGTCGACCCAGCCCGGTAGCGGTGCCTTGCGCCCGCTGACCAGATGGTGATCGATGCACCAGATTTCTGCGGTACGGTCGAGAGTCTCGGCGAGGTGACCACAACGGTCGGTGCGGTGGCAATCGACCAAGAGTACTAGATCGGGCGGCCGAGTCGTGTACACCTCGGGTGCATCGTCCGCCAGCGATACCGCCGCGAATCCAGGTAGGTCGGCGAGGCCTAACGGCGGATCGGCGTAGCACCAGACGGTCACCTCTTTATCGATGCCAGCGAGGGCCTCACCCATGGCCAACGCAGCACCCATGGCGTCCGGATCCGGATTCCAGTGAGGGACGACCCAGACCCGCCGAGCTGCACATAGCGCTCGCAGCAGTTCAGCCGGCGGTCGGAGGTCGGTCAGTTGCAATTTACCGCGCCGTTGTGCTTCCGTCTCGAACTCGCCCCGTTGTTCGAGATCATGCAGGACGCTTTCAACATCCTCGCTGCGCTGCAGCGAATCGTCATAAACGAAGCGTAACTCGGGTGTCTGCCGCAAACGCAGCGCACCGGCCAGTCGCCCTTGCAGAAACCCGCGCGCCTTGCGAAGACCGGTCAGACTCTGTTCACGCTCCTGCTCATCCCCGAGCACCGAGACATATACCTTGGCCACCGAATGGTCCCGGTTCAGCTCGACGCTACCGACGGTAACGAAACCGACTCGCGGATCTTTGACCGCGGTTTCGAGTAGCAGGCTCAGAGTCTTGCGGACCGAGTGGTTGAGTTTGCGGGTCTTGTAGGGGTCCATCGTGTCGCCTTCCCGGCCGCGGTCGGCTCTAACGGGGTTCGTTCACGAATGATCGTAACAACCAGGTATAGTGGCAACGATACCCGTCGGTATGCTCTTCGCGCGGCGCGAAACGAACCGACGGGTATCGTCATCCTGCGTGTGCTGGGCGTCGGCGCCGGTGCTACAGCTCGGTACGGGCAACTTTCTCGATTTCGTAAGCCTCGATGACATCGTCGGGCTGAATCTCGTGGAAATTCTCCAAACCGATGCCGCACTCGTAACCCTGGGCCACTTCCTTGGCGTCGTCCTTGAATCGTTTCAGGGAACTGATCTTGCCTTCGAAGACCACGACCTCCTCCCGTACCAGGCGTGCCCGCCCGTTACGGACGATCTTACCGTCGAGCACGAACGACCCCGCGATCTGCCCCACTTTGGGAATCCTGAAGACCTCGCGAACCTCGGCCCGGCCGGTGGAGACCTCGCGCTCGATGGCCGAGAGCAGACCGGCCATCGCCTTCTTCAACGTGTCGACCGCTTCGTAGATGATGTCGAAGACCTCGACGTTGACGTTGTGCGCATTGGCCAGATCCTTGATCGCGGCGCCGGGGCGTAGATGGAACCCGAGGATCATCGCTCCGGTGCCGTCAGCCAGCAGAACGTCCGATTCGCTGATGGCGCCGACCGCTTTGTGCACGATCTTCACCTGTACCTCTGCGGTATTAAGCTCCAGCAGCTGGTCGGCAAGCGCCTCGACCGATCCCGCCACGTCACCCTTGATGATGATCGGCAATTCCTTCAGGTCGCCACTGGACATCATTTCGGCGAGGTTATCCAGGCTGATTTTCTTCTTGGGCGACGTCAGCTGTTGCTGCCGTTTCTGTATCTTCCGCTTGTTCGCTATGTCGCGTGCTTCGCGTTCGCTGCCCAGCACGTAGAATCGGTCGCCCGCCTCCGGTACGTCAGCGGCGCCGAGAACCTCGGCGGGTTGGCCAGGCTCGACCTGCACGAGCTTCTCGCCACGCTCGTCCACCAGACCACGCACGCGGCCGTGTTGCATACCGACCAGGAAGATGTCACCGACCGACAAGGTCCCCTTTTCGACCAACAGCGAGAATACGACGCCGCGGCCCGGCTCCTTACGCGCCTCGATCACGACACCACGCGCGTTCCCCTTGGGGCTCGCAGTCAACTCGAGAACTTCGGCCTGCAGGTGGACCAGCTCCAGCATCTTATCGAGATTCAGACCCTGCTTGGCCGAGATCTCCGCGCTGAGAATCTCGCCACCGAATACCTCGATGACGATATCGTGCTGCATTAATTCCTGCTTGACGCGATCGGGCTTGGCGTCGGCCAAGTCGATCTTGTTGATCGCCACGATGATCGGTACGCCGGCTACCTTGGCATGGTTAATCGCCTCGACGGTCTGTGGCATCACGCCGTCGTTGGCGGCCACCACCAGGATCACGATATCGGTGACCTGGGCACCGCGGGCACGCATGGCGGTGAACGCGGCATGACCCGGTGTATCGAGGAACGTAATCGGCCCACCCGGCGTAGCCACGGTGTAAGCACCAATATGTTGCGTGATGCCTCCCGCTTCGCCGGCGATCACGTTGGTCGCTCGTATCTTGTCGAGCAGCGAAGTCTTACCGTGATCGACGTGGCCCATGACCGTGACTACCGGCGGCCGGTGGACCAGGTCGCCGACCGGAGTCTCCTGCTCCTCGAGGAGCTCCTCGCCGTACTCGCTGAGGAATTCCACGTCGCGCTCGTACTCCTCGGCGAGCAGATCGATGTACTCGCGATCCAGACGTTGGTTCATGGTCGCCATCACGCCCAGGCCGAGAAGCCTGGTTATGATGTCTCGCGCCGGTACGTCGAGTTTCTCGGCGAAATCCTGGACGGTGATGAATTCGGTGATCCTCACCACCTCCTCGCTCTGCTCATCGGCCTCGATCTGGCCGCCCTTGCGACGGCGGCGTTTCCCGGCTCCGGTCTCCAGTTGCGCCATGGTCTGCTTCAACTGGCGTGCGACCTCCGCCTCGTCCACCTTCTTTTTCTTGACGCGGCGACGCTTGGTGCGCGGTAACGTTTCCTGAGCAGCCCGCTCGGTCACGCGTTTGCGGATCGCCGCCTTGACCGACTCCTTGACCGACTCCTTACTGACCTTCGGTTTCGCGGCCACAGGCGGCGCTTCGGATGCGGGGCGGACGATATCCCCCACCTTGAAGCCGTCGTTCTTACGGCCCACCTGGTCTGCCTGGTCTGCCTGGTCCGTCTGGTCCGGATCCACAACCGCCGGCGGTTCGGTAAGCGTCGGCTCGGCAGCAGCCTGTGGGGTTTCGGCCGGCGCTGCCGTCTCCGCCACCGCGGCGACTTCCGTCGCGGCATCGGCATCGGCGACCGGCTCGGTCACCTCGGTGTCAGCGGCGGCGGCCTCGGCGACAACCTCGGCCTCGGCGACAACTTGGTCCTTCTTGACCAACCGTGCCTTCCGACGTAACTGTGCGCTCTTTTCGCGCTTGATTGCACGCTCGGTTTCCTGCGCGTCGCGCTCGGCGTGCTCGGCCGCTTTCTTGTCCGCAGCCACCTGTGCGGCGGCCTTCCGCCTTGCCTCTTGCTGCCGGGCAACAGCTGTCTTCGTGCCCGCTTTCTTGATCACGACCACCTTGGGCTTGGCCGGACCCTTCTTCTTTTTGGCGACTTTCTTCTTGGTCGCCTTCTTCTTCGGTTCGGGCGCGGGCTCCGGCTTGGGCAGCGGCTTGAGACTCGCGACATGCTTCAGCTTGTCCGGATCGAGACCGTGGGCCTTGGCGTAGTTGATCCGTGCCAGCTCACGCTTGCGCTGGAAGACCGTGTGAACCTTGTCCACCAGATCGTCTTCGACGACGCTCATGTGGCTCTTGACTTCGGCCTTCATCTTCTTCAACAGGACCGTTATGGCCTTGCTGTCGACGCCGTAGTGCCGTGCCAGTTCATAGACCCTGAGATTTCTGGCCAAGACACATAACCTCCACCCACCGCATCACGGCGGGAATCCGATTGATCAACGACCCCTGCGTCTGGCGCCGGAGTCCTCGCCTTTGCGCACCGATGGTTGTGGGCGCTCGTCCGATCTTGCGTCGACCGTCGCAGCGGTCGCGCCGAGTCGGTCGATCCCTGCGACGAACCCGGCATCGCCGACCGCGACGATCGCCAAATCGCGGCGTCCTAGCGCCGCTGCTAGCTCGTCGCGGCTGACCAGTCCGGCCACGAAACCGCGGACCGGCTGCAGACCATAATAGCGGCGTCGCTGGGCCTCACCCGCATCGTGAGCAACGACGACCAAGGGCCGCTTGCCACGCCGGACGAGCTTCTCGACCGCAGAGGCGCCAACCGCCAGCTGGCCGGCCCGCTGGGCCAGACCCAGCAGAGCCAGAAGCTTGGTGGCCGTCTCACGTTCATCCACAGCTCGCTCCCGTCGCCGTAATCACGGCGGTCACTCCGCCGATTCACCTTTACCGAAGGAACCGGTCTTGCCGAGCTCGTCGACCGTCTCGTCGGTTGCCATCGGTTCATCCGACAGCTGACTCTCGTCGAATAGCGGCTGATCCGTAGCTTGGCCACCTTCGACCTCTTCGGCCTCGATCATCTCGTCCGAGACGACCGTGTCTTCGTCGAGCTTGCTTTCGTCGAAAAGCTCCTGCTCCTCCGCCTCCAGCTGGGCTAGCTCGGCGGTCACAGTCTCTTCGATCATCCGGGCCAGTTCGTCTACGGTGGCTCGGGCGGTCGCGGCCAACGCCAGAGTCTGCTCGTCGGTTATACCCTCGATCTCGCCGAGGCTTTCGACTGATGTCGCGGCCAATTCCGCGATGGAATTGATATCGGCGGCGTTCAGCAATTCGGCGATTTCCGGAGTCACGCCCGACATCTCTTCGAGTCTCATGGACATCTCGTCGCTCACACGCTGACGAATACTCCACTCCCGTCCGCTGACCAGATCGATCTTCCATTCGGTCAATTTGGCGGCCAAGCGAACATTCTTGCCCTCTTTCCCGATCGCCTTGCTCAACTGGTCGTCGCTGACGATAACCGTCGCTTCGCCCTGCTCCGGTCGCAGGATGATGTTGCTGACCTCGGCTGGGCTGAGCGCTCGGGAGATCAGCAGACTCGCCTCGGCGCTCCACGGCACGATGTCGATACGCTCGCCGGCGAGTTCGCGCGTGACCGCCTGGACACGGCTACCCTTCATGCCGACGCACGAACCGACAGCATCGACGCGGTCATCGTTGCTGACGACGGCGATCTTCGAACGTGTGCCGGGTTCACGAGCGACCGCCCGAATTTCGACGATGCCCTCCTGGATTTCCGGCACCTCTTGCGCGAAGAGCAACTTCAAGAAACCGGGGTGACTGCGCGACAGGATGATCTGCGGACCTTTGGCATTATCGAGCACCTCGATGATCAAGGCGCGGATCGTCTTACCCTGGTGCAATTTCTCGCCACGAATCTGCTCGCGGTACGGCAGCAACGCTTCGACGCGACCGAGGTTTACCAACACGTTGCCGCGGTCGACCTGTTGGATGGTGCCGACGATGATCTCGTTGACACGGTCCTTGTACTCCTCGAATATCTGTGACCGTTCCGCTTCACGCACTTTCTGGACCAGGATCTGCTTGGCGACCAGAATGGCGTTCCGGCCAAACTGGTCGAGCGGTAATTCCCAGCGCACCTCGTCGCCCAACTCGACTTCCTCGCCGAACTCGATCTGTGCCTCATCCAGCGAAATCTCCACATCGGGATCGTCGAGTTCTTCGACTACGGTCTTGACATGCTCGACTACCATCTCGCCGGTATCGGCGTCTACCCAAGCGTCGATATTCGCTTCGGCGCCGAGCTTCTTCTTGGCGGCCGATTGTAGACCAGCGACCAGTGATTCGATGATGATCTCGCGGTTGATGTGCTTTTCCCTCACGATCATCTGGAGGGCATCGAGCACGTTGTAATCCATCGGTTCTCTCCTGCTGACGGTTCTGCTGCGACCACGCCGGGGGTGTCACCGTTACCGGTGGACTCCACTAAGTCATCACGACTTCCGTCGTCGTTGTTCGCGGCGCTCGCGTTTCTCAGCTTTGCGGCGACGACGATCGGCCCCGATCAACGCCTGGACATCGAACTCCGGATCTAGATTGGCTTCGACCAGCTGATCAAGCGAGATCCTCAGTTCGGTCGGCGGGCCGCCTGATGCCGCCTCTTGCTGGAGTACTAGCCCCTGCTGGTCGCACCCCAATAGCTTGCCACGGAACTTCTCCGGTTTGCCGCGGCGGTCAATCTTCAGCTCTACATTCTGCCCCACCGCCGCAGCGAAGTGCGCCGCCGTGCGCAACGGCCGCCGCACGCCGGGCGAGGAGACCTCGATCACGTAAGCCATCGAGAAGACGTCGGCCTCTTCGAGTAGCATACTGACCGTACGCGAGGCGCGCGTACAATCGCCCAGGTCGACACCGTCGGCGGCATCAACGTACAGCCGTAGCTGTAGCCGCCCGCCCCCGCGAAAAACACGCACGTCGAGCAGCTCATAGCCGTCGGCGGCAAGATCTTCCTCGACCAGGGCGATGACCCTTTGCGCCAGGGCGTAACGATCCTGTTTCCGGTCACCGGTCACGGGTCCGAATCCTCGTTAGCACGAAAAGAAGTGGACTTACGCCCACTTCGGAAAGTCACCCCTGCGGTGCACCTTTCGACGTGCAGAATATACACGTAGCGGCATTCCCCTGCAAGCACAATGTTGATCGACCGAGAGGGAAGTCTGCCGCTGATCCAGCCGCTAGTCCAGCGGCCGGTAACAGATATCCGTTACGAGTTTACCAACCTGTTCGAGGCTGGCGGCAGCGCACACGGCCGGCACGTCACCGGTGGTATGCCATTGCGGAAAATTGAAATCGATCAGGTCGGTCGCCTGTATACCTTGCTGGAGAAACGGCACGTGGTCGTCGTAGATCGCCGGGCCCGGCTGGGGCTCGAAAGCGGTCAAACCGAGGCTGATGGCACGCTCGAATATCGCGCGGGTCCACGCCGGCGCCAAGCGTAGCGAGTAGCCCTCTTGCGGTACTGTCAGTTGCGCCTTGCCGATCATGTCGAGCACGATCAATCCTGTCGGCTCGCCGGTGGCCAGGGGACTTCCGAACTCACGCCAGGAGGCAGCCAAGTGCCGGCTACCCACGCAGAAGCCGCTCACTTCGCCCGCACGTCCAGAGTCCTCACCGTCGAAGAAGATCAGATCGACACCGCGCGGGGGTGCGGTCGCTGCCAGCAGCTCGGCCAGATGCAGTAGTACCGCAACGCCGCTCGCTGCATCGTTGGCTCCGAGCAGCGGCTCGTCGCGGCGCGCCGGATCCGGGTCGCGGTCGCACCACGGCCGCGTGTCGTAGTGAGCACCTAACCACAAGCGCGCACCACCCGGCGGTCCCGCCGAGATCACCAGGTTACACAGTCGCTGGGTGCTGTCGTTACCGGCGATTGCCGCCGTGAAACAGAGTTCAGCGTACGAAAGCCCCAGCGAATCGGCCTGGGCGGCGATCACTGCTCGTAAGGCGGCGATACCCGCCGAGCCCGGCGGGCGCGGGCCGATGGCGCACTGCCGCTCCAGCCACTCCATCGCGCGGTCGCCGGAAAATGCCGGCGGTATCGGCGCGGCGACGGTTTCCGCCCCGCAAACGACCGGCAAGCACCCCCCAAGCAACAGTACCGCCGCAAATAACATGTATCTCGACAAGCTCTGACCTCCTGGCCCGGTCCGCCCGCTGTCGTATCGTCGCCGCCAATCTGGATTATACACGAGAAACGTCGTTTTGAACCTGTTTCAAGAATCTCGGC
>JAUVBS010000138.1 GCA_030591105.1 bacterium
AGCCCCAGAAGTGGATCCAGCTCAGCGCAGCCGACGCCAGACGTGTCTTGAGCAGTCGCTGCGTGGAGTAGTAGATCCCGGCGAACATCATATTGCCGACGAAGCCGAAGATCGCCGCATTGGTGTGCAACGGCCGCAGACGGCCGTAACTGAGCCAGGAGGTGTTCAGGTTGGCCTGCCAAAAAGAGAGCTGAGTGGCGACCACGACGCCCAGCAACAACGCGATCACACCGGTCACGAGGGTAGCGAGTGCGAACGCGCGGCAGATGTCGTCGTCGTAGACGATCCGGTTGACGGGGGTACTAGCGGCTTCCATGTGCGGTACCTTCCTCCTTGGCTGTGCGCGATCTTTGGTCCGCTGTGTCGCCGGCAACGTCCGCGGCTCGGTCAGTGGCAGTTCGCCGGTGGTCGGAACAGTTTCTGCCGTCGTCGTCCAGCAAGGGTAATAGCGAGAGCCTCTCGCCGTGATCGAGATCCCCGTCTTTCAGGCGCGAGCGAAAAAACGCCAGGGCGGCGCCGACCAGAATCAAACTGATGAAGACCAACAGGATTATGATATCCACGCCCGCCTCCTCCCCGATAGTCGGTAAGCGGTCAAACCGACCACCGTGATCGAGCTGAGCGGCATCAACACCGCCGCGATCAGCGGTGTGACCAGGCCGGCGAGGCAAAGCGCCACCGCGCCGACGTTGTACACCACCGCGAACGCCAGATTGTCGCGCACGATTCGACGTAGCTGCCGCGCCGCGCCGAGCGCCCGACCGATGGCGGCGATACCGTCGCCCAGAAAGTAGAAATCAGCCTTGCCCGGCAAGACCGGCCGGTCGACCGCCGGCGTGGCGGCGCAGAGAGCGGCCTCGAAGCTTGGGCTGTCGTTCAACCCGTCACCCACCATTAAAGTATCACGGGTATCGAGTGCGCGTACATGGGCCGCCTTGGCCTCCGGATCGAGACCACCACGCGCGTTGGCCGGCTCGATGCCGAGCCGCTGCGCCACGGCGCGGACCTTGGCCGGAGCGTCACCACTGAGCAGGTGCAGTGTATAGCCACTTTCACGCAGGGCAGCCAGCTCGCCTGCCGCGTCGGCCTTGAGATTCTCCCGGCAGTAAAAGAGCGCCAGCGTGTGGCCGTCGATCGTAAAGAGGGTGGCGATATCGGCCGTGTCGGCGCGAGCGTCTCCCGCGACGGTCGTGGGCGCAGCATCGCGGTTTGCTGGTGCGCCGCGCGCGAACGCCGGCTTGCCGAGACGATAGATATGGTCTCCGCACTCCCAGCTCAGGCCGGCGCCGGGCTGCTCGATCAGATTTTCGGGGGCGCCAACCGGTCTGGCGGACGCAGCAACCGGATCGGCGGTTGGCCCGTCGATCGCGCCAGTGGTCGAGGAGCGATCGATCGCTATGCCGCCGCTGAGCGCCGCGTTCAGACAGCGGCTGACGGGGTGGTTGCTGCGGGCGGTCATGTCGGTCAGGACGGCCAAGTCGGTCGCGGAGAGTCCACCGAACGCAGCCGCGCTTTCCGGAGCCAGAGCCAACTCGCCGAGCGTCAGCGTGCCGGTCTTGTCCAGCAGGATCTTGTGTACTTGCAACGCCTTCTCGAGAAAGTTCGCCGTGCGTACAAGTACGCCGTGCTGGCGCAAGTTGTGGTGGACGAGTTCTTCAGCCAGCGGTGTGGCCAACCCGAGGGCACAGGGGCAAGTTACCACGAGGATCGCGATGGCCACCTGTAGCGCGACGGTCAGGTCGCGGCCGGCCCAGAGTAGAAAGCCGACCGCTGCGATGGTCAGTACCGCCACGACGTAGATCGTGCTGACGCGATGCCACCAGACAGGACGGAATTCGTGAGTGCGAGTCGCCGGTGCACGAAGGAGTGTCTGCAGACGACTCTCGGCGAAGCTCTCGGTCGCCGTCACTGCGAAACCGCCGGCGTCGGTGTTGAACGCACCTGCCGGTACGATCTCGCCCGGTCCGAGATCCACCGGGTCCGACTCGCCGGTGATCCAATCGAGCGAGACCGTCGTGTTCTTGCGTAGCAGTACGCCGTCCACCGGAACGATGTCTCCCGGGGCGATCCACAACTCGTCGCCGCGCTCGACCCGCGTTACCGGCACAGCGATCAGACCGTCTTCACCCAGGCGACGCGTGCTCAGATTCTCGGCACCGGAAGTGGTCAACAGCGCGTTGCGATTGCGTTCGAGGACGTGCTGCTGAGCCCACCGTCCCACCAGCATCAGGGCGATGAACACGGTCAGCGTATCGAAGTAGGCCGTTTCCGGGCCGCTACGGAAGAACGCGTAGACCGATCCCGAGTACGCCAAGACCATACCGAAGGAGATCGGCAAGTCGAGGTGAGCGACGCGACGCCGCAACCCGGCCACCGCGCCACGGAAAAACGGCTGTCCACCAACGATCACCGATAGCGTTGCCAACAACAGACTCAGCCAACCGAAGAAGGTGTAGAGAGCTCCGTCCGCCGGGGCCAGGCCGAGGTAATAGCTGATGCTGAACATCATCACGTTCACGGCCACGGCGATGCTCACAGCCATGCGCATCAGCAGCGAATGCGCGCCGGGCCGCTCCTTTTTGCGGCTCGGCCCGAAGCGGTAGCCGAATTTCTCGACCGCAGCCAGATAGTCCTTCAAGGCGCCTTGCTGCGGGTCCCACACCAGGCCGACCTTGCCCAGCGTCGGATTGATACGGATGCTGATTCCGCCCGCCTCGCGATGATACAGTTCTTCAAGTAACCAGACACAGGCCGCGCAGTGTACCCCCTGTAGATCGAGGCTCAATCGCCAAAGGCCGGATGTTTTGGGCTTGGCGCCGGGCTGAGTTTCGCCGTCGGCCGCCGACGCCGTCGCGGTCGGAATCTGATCGGCAATCACCCGGTCGAGCCAGGCGAAACTGTCCGGACGCAAGGATGAGGCGGGCGGCTGCGGCCCGCGACGCAGGTCGTAGAATTTTTCGAGGTCCGCCCCGTGGATCAGCTCGTACACGGTACGGCAGCCGCGGCAACAGAACGGCCCGTCTTCGGGCTGCCAGAACCGTCCGAGCCGGCTGCCGCAATGCAAGCAGTCGGTGTCAATGGTGGATGCAGACATGGAAACCTCGCGGCCGCAGCATCTAAGGCTCGGCGTGCACCCGAGCGGGGGAAGGATCAGTATAATTGTGGGAGAACAGAGGCAATATTAGAGGGTTTCGATCTTCAAGTCAACGGTTGAGCCGGTCGGGTTCGCAGGCATGACCATCAGTTGGCCGATTCGTCCTCGGATAGGGGGTTCGCCACCTTGCTGGCCAGCAAGACCATCTGCACCAGCTCAGCGAGCGAGTCGACCCTCATTTTCTCCATGACGTGGGCGCGATGGAACTCGACGGTTTTGATGCTCAGATCGAGGTCGATGGCGATGACTTTGTTGGCCTTGCCGGCGACGACCATGTCGAGAACCTGGTGCTCGCGGGGGGTGAGGGTCATCAGGCGGGTCCATATCTCGCGAGTAGCGATACGCTGTTCGTGGTCCTCGTCCGCCAGCTTCAGAGCGCGGCGGACCGCTGTCAGCAAAACGTGATCGCGGAACGGTTTCTCGATGAAATCGACCGCGCCGCCCTTCATCGCCTCGACCGCCAACGGCACATCTCCGTGACCGGTGATCACGATAACTGGCATGTGGCAGTTCTGCATCCGCAACTTCTGGAGCAACTCGATACCGCTCATGCCCGGTAACCGTACGTCGGTGACGAGGCAACCGGCGGCGTCGGGATCGAACTGGGCCAGGAAGTCGCGGGCCGATGCGAAGGCAGCGGTCTTGAGACCGTTCGAACGCAATAAAGCATCGAGCGAGCGGCGTACGCCGTCGTCGTCGTCGATCAGAAATACAATTGGTTCAGCGCTCATAGCTTCCCCCACCCGTTCTCCCTCCGGGCTCGCGGATCGATTACTCCCGCTAACTATACCACATATGCCTAAGAGAATCTGCCTAATCGTGCCAGGGCTGACTCGTGGCCTCGCTCGCTATCGTTGCTCACAGGCACTCGCAGTCGTTAACAGTCACTCGCGATCGGGCCCGTACGCGGGTCAGTGCTCCGGCGGCGGTAGTGGTCGCCGCCAGAGCTGTGCCAGCAGATGTAGGTCCTCTCCGCGTATGACACGCCCCGCCAGCAGAGCCGCGACGTAACAGGCCGCCGACGCGCCGCACACCATCAGAAAGGGTCCCCAACCCCGGTCGATCGGCAGCAGCAAGGGGCCGGCGTCGCTGCCTGCCCCGAGCCGAGGTGCCAATACCCGCACGGCGAGCCAGGCGGTGCCGACCGCGAACAGCGGTCCGCCGAAAGTCCGTAGCAGCGGTGGGCGCAGGGGGGTCCGCATCACGTAACCGAGATGGAACACGAAACTGACCGCCAAGCTGATCACCGTGGCCACCGCCGCGCCGAAGTAACTGTAACGTGGGATCAGGAGCAAGTTCAGCGTCACGTTCATCACCATCGTCACCAAACCGATTACGATGAACGTCCGCTCCTTCTCGGCCGCGAACAGCAGACGATTGAGTATCGTGTTGACCGCCTGGAACGGTACCCCCCAGATCACGATCTGCAGCACCGGGATCGAGTCGGCGAAGCGTGGGGAGGGATCGAACCAACGGATGACCGGTGTCGCCACCGCCATGACGAAAAAGGTGAGCGGCAGCATCACCACCAGCATGTAGCGCAGGGCACGTTCGCCGATACGTCGGGCGTCGCCGTGCGACTGCAGCCCGTACTTGGCCAACGCCGGGAACAGCGCGGTGGCGAAGATAACGGGGATGTAGAGCAGGTAGTCGAGAGCGCGATGGCCCAGAACGTAGATTCCGGTCACCACCTCACCCAACAGATGGTTCAGCATGACGGTGTCGACCTTGTAGGCGACGATACCGAAGGTCGTCGACAGCAAGAGCGGAAAACCGAGCCCGAGCATCCAGCGTACATCAGGGGTGCGGGTGCCCGCCGGTGTTTCCCAGCACCAGGGACCGGTCTTGTAGAACATCAGTGGCGCCATCACGAGCAGGCGTACTATACGGCTGATGAGGTTGGCCCAGATCACGCCCATCACACCGTAGCCGGCGTCGAGCCACCAGAAAGCCAGTACGAAATAGACGACCGCTGAGACCAGTTGCCCCAGCGCCTGGTACTGGACCTTCTCATGCGCCTGCAGCACCGCATCGCACGCCATGCTGGTCGCCTCGACGAACAAGGCCAAACCAGTGACCAGCACCGCCGCGCGTGTCAACGACGCGTAGCCACTGCCGTAGAGGTAGGCCAGCAGGAACAGGTAGCAAAGCAGCCCTAGTGCCCAGCGAATGCGCAGCGCTGACCAGAAGATCGGCAACGTCATGCCGCGCGCCTTGGTGATCTCGCGGGTCAACAGGGTGCCGAGGCCGAAGTTGGTGATCACCAGCAGGATGACGGTCAGGTCGTTGGCGAAACCCCAGATGCCGATCCCTTCCGGTCCCAGGATCGGAGCCATCTTCTTGATGACGAAGAGGGCGAGGATGCGGCCACTCAACAGGCCGATGGTCAACAGCAAGGTGTTCTTGGCGACGCTGTGCGTGGTTCCCACAGCTACTCCTGCTCGGGTTGGGCGCGTTCGGTTCTACGCCGCGGCCATGCTACCTCAGAAGACGCCGCGGGTCACGGCTGTAAGAACGGGCGAGCCGCTGATTTCGAGGGGCCAGGTCACATCGAGCCGCAACGTGTCGGCAGTGCCCGAGCGCTTCGCGCCGAGACGAATGCCGCATCCGGCCTCGTGACGTGCGTCACCGAGGTCGCGGGCTTCGTCTTGGTACCAGGCTGCCCCACCGTTGTAGAAGGCCGCCACACCGACGGTCATGAAACCGAACAGGTCGATGGGTAGCACGCGGCCCTGTTCCAGGTTCCACCGTGCGAGACGGTCGCCCGCCATGCCGTCGAAGCCGAGGGTGCGCAGTCCGCGGTCCAGACCGAGGACCATCGCTTCGGATCCCAGTAGGTTCTCGCCCCAACCGACCTCCGCGAAGATACGCGTCAACCACGGTGTATCGTACGGACCGTACCAGGTGAGCCAGCCGGCCAGAGCGTCGATCCGGTAGTAGCGGTCGGCCGGCCCGCCGAGGTTCCCCGCGGTGGTCAACCGCAGTAACTGATGGCCGCCGACCGTCCGGCTCCAGTCGGAGAA
>JAUVBS010000346.1 GCA_030591105.1 bacterium
CCTCCGACTCGTTCGTCGATCTGGGATTTTTCGACGGCGGCGGCATCCAGCAGATCTACAGCGGGCCGTTTCCGGCCCTGGCGCAGCAGGATTACAGCGGTGCTGGCTGGTTCGGGCGTTTGCGCGACGGCGAATCAGACCAGGTGATCACCGACATCTACCTCGGCCGACGCAACCGACCACACTTCACCATAGCAGTGCGGCGTTTTCGCGACGGCGATTTCATCGCGGCACGGGCGACCCTCGATCCCGAGAAGATCTACGAGTACATCACCTCACTCGAAGGTGCGCGCGGCGTTGCCACGGCCATCGTCAATCGCGCCGGCACTTACCAGCTGGTCACGCCGTACCTGGGCAAACCGCTCGCCGCGTCGAGCATCGTACCCTCGCCGACGCCAGCGGTCGGCTACGGTACCGGTAGCCACAACGAAGAATCGGTCGACTTCGGCTACGCCTGGATGGCGCGCGAGGGGTGGTCCGTGATCGCGCTGGCGCGCGAGGGGATCGGCCCGCTGGTCGGCGCACGCCCGTTACCGCACGCGATACCGTTCGCGCTCGCGGCCATCGTCATTGCCGTTCTGGTGATTCTTCTGCAGGCACGCCGTCAGGTGGCGGTGGTCGAAGAACGCGACGAAACCCTCGTCCAGCTCGCCCACGCGGCAAAGCTCGCGACGGTCGGCGAGCTGGCCGGCGGCATCGCCCACGAGATCAACAATCCGTTGGCGGTGATCAGCGAGGAAGCGGGGTTGATGAAGGATATGCTCGACCCCCAATTCGGCCTCAAGCCCACGGACGACGACCTGCGCGAACGGCTCAAGAGTATCGAGGATTCAGTGTACCGTTGCCGTGACATCACGCGCAAATTGCTCTTCTTCGTGCGGAGTACCGATTTCAACCTCGTGGAATGTGATCTGGCTGAATTGGTCGACGACACTCTCGACGGCTGGCTGGCCAACGAGCTGACCGTCTCGAATATCGACTTGGTCCGCAATCACCACGCCGATGTGTCGCCGGTGCTGGCTGACTACCATCAGCTCGCGCAGGTCGTGATCAACCTCGTCAACAACGCCGCCGATGCGATAACCGAGCGCTGGGAAAAGCAAACGAGCCGCGATAATACCGACGACAACCGCGGCCGCATCACGGTGACGACTACCGCCGACGCGGCCGGCGTATACCTGAGCGTCGGCGACGACGGCTGCGGCATGACCGCGCAGCAACGCGAGAAGATCTTCCTACCGTTCTACACCACCAAGGAGGTCGGCAAGGGTACCGGGCTCGGCCTTTCGGTCAGCTACGGTATCATCAAGGGGTTGGACGGCACGATTGCGGTCCAGAGCGAGCCGGGTCGTGGCAGCACGTTCACGATCACGTTTCCACCCGCGCACGAGAGGACCGGGCGCGGTACCGTGACGCCGCCGCCACTAGCGTCGGTAATGCCGGGACAACCGTCTGCACCTGGACAGCCGTCTGCACCGGGACAGCCACCTGCACCTGAAGGGGGGGGCGATGGCCAAGATCCTACTGGTTGACGACGAAGATCGCTTTCGCGAGACGTTGGCCAAGAGACTGGAAATGCGTGGCTACAAGACCTGTGGGCTCGCCGATGGCGAGGAGGCGGTCAAGGCCGTGCGCGCCGATCCGGAGATCGACGTGGTGCTCCTGGACCGCAAGATGCCGGGGATCAGTGGCGAAGAAGTGCTCCGGGAGATCAAGGCGTTCCGGCCCGAGCTACAGGTCATCTTCCTGACCGGTCATGGGAGCATGGAATCGGCCATCGAAGTGGGGCGGTACGACGCCTACGCTTATATGGAAAAGCCGTGCGACTTCGGTGATCTGGTCCGGATGATCGAGGACGCCCGGCGGGACAAGGTGCACGCGATGGTGCGCCACGAGATCCCGCACGTCGCCAAAGGATCGTGGTGGAAATGGTTCGTCGGCACGCACAACTCGCGACCCGGCATCATCATCCTCGGGGCCTTGATCATGCTCGGCGCGTTGCTGGCGCCCACACCGGCGCGTCTGGGCGTCATGTTGACCGCGCCCAAGGTCAGCATGCAGACCGACCCTCACGTCGGCTACGCTTACTATGGGCAGCTACGCGTAGGTGAGTCGGTTGCGGATTACTATGCGCGCAAATACCACGTCGGTACCGTAACTGGTGAAGGTAGCGAGCGGACCTGGCAGCTAGACGACCGGCAGGTAGGTTTCCGCGCCCGGGCCATGCTGGGGATATTGTTCATCGCCGCGCTGTTCTGGGCTAGCGGTGCGATGCCCATCGGCATCACCGCGCTCGTGGTCGGAGCGTTGATGTACGTGACCGGCGTACTGCAGCCCAACGACGTGGCGAGGGCGTACGCCAAGGATGCCGTGATCTTCATCTTCGGCGTGCTGGCCATGGCGACGGTGATCAGCAAGACCGGTTTGGACCGGCGGATCGGGCTGTTGCTGCTGGCGCCGGTCAAATCCCTCGGCCGGATGATGTTCATCTTTCTGCCGCTGTTTGGCATCGCCTGCAGCTTCATTTCCGAACACGCCCTGGTCGCGTTCTTGATGCCGCTCTTACTGATGGTCTACCGGACGACGATTCGCAGTGAAGGGATCGCACGCGATTATAGTCTGGCCGTCGTCATGATCTTGTCGCTCTGTTACGCGGCGAACTGTGGCGGGCCCGGTTCGCCGGCCGCCGGTGGCCGCAACGCGGTCATGCTCGGCATCCTGTCCGATTACGGGCCGGTACCCAGCTTTGCCCAGTGGGTAAAGTACGGCCTGCCGTTCGTGCCGGTGATGGCGTTGGTCATCGGCGCGTACTTTTACCTCACGGTCGGTCGCAAGGTGAAGGTCCAGAATCTCGACGTGGCGCGTGTGGTCCGCGAAGCAGCCGCGAAGATCGGGCCGATGGATCGCAAGGAACACATAACGGCCGCAGTGCTGATCGCCTTGATCGTGATGTGGATCACGCTGAGCGACACGCTCGGCATGGGCGGACCGGTTCTGATCGCCCTGGTGGCGCTGAACGTTTTTCGCATCCTGCGCTGGAAGGACATCGCCGGGATTCACTGGGAGGTGGTCGCCCTCTATGCGAGTGCCTGCGCGCTGGGCAAAGGGCTGGCGGTTACGGGTGCAGCGCTCTACATCGCCGACGGTTTCATCTCTCTGCTGCCCGATTCGATGGTTTCC
>JAUVBS010000322.1 GCA_030591105.1 bacterium
CCCGAGGAGATCGCCGAAGCACTCGGCATGTCGCTCGGCGAGGTCAAGGCCACGCTGCCTTTGATGCAAGACAATTTCTTCCTCGACGACTTCGTAGGTAACGACGAGGACAGTACCTATCTGGACTTCCTCGAAGACACCCATAGCCCTGGTCCGGACGCAGGGCTGATGGAGGGTGATCTGCACCGCAGCGTGGAGCGGATGCTCTACGATCTGAAGGAGCGCGAGGCCAAGGTGCTGCGGCTGTACTACGGTCTTGGCACCGACCAGGAAATGACCCTCGAGGAAATCGGCAAGATCATGGGGCTGACTCGCGAGCGCATCCGCCAGATCAAGGAAGAGGCGTTCGAGAAAATCCGCTCCTCCAAGGCGTTTCGGTATATGCACGACTACTCGCAATACGAACAAGCGGGTTAGAACACGTTTGAAGACCCTTTCGTTGTGCCATCGAGAAGGGGGCCGTACCGGTTGGTTCTAGGGTAGGCCGTAGGGCGGATAGTCTGACCAGTGGGCAATTGGGGCGTCGGCCGCTACATCGTGTAGCGGCCGACTCTCATTTCGGCTCCTTCGCCATCCTGGCTGCGGAGCCTGCATTAGGCCCAATTGCCCACTGGTCAGACTATCCGCCTCAGATTATAGAGCCGGGCCGGGGACGGAGACCCCCTTCTCGAAGGCACGACGAAAGGGTTTTCAAATGAGTTCTGAACCGAACGGATGCGGGGTTACTTGTCGGTGAGGGTGAGTGCGCCGGCGGTGGCTTCACACAATACGGCACCGAATCGGTGCCATTGCGAGTGCGGTAGCCAGATTTGCCAGGTGACTTCGGTCAGGTACGTTTCGTCCAATATCCGGCCTTGGTGTGCGGCGAGCAATTTCGCAACTGTCTTTTGCCGAGGGTAATCGAAGGTGAGTAGGAACGTGCGGCCCAGTGGGACGGTGCGGCGCGCAGCTTGCGACAACGCCGTGGCGGCAACCTCGCCATAAGCCCGGGCCAGACCGCCGGTGCCGAGCTTCACGCCGCCGAAGTATCTCGCAACCACGACCACGCAATTGCTCAACCCTGTCCGCCTGATCGCAGCGAGAATCGGTTTGCCAGCGCTACCGGACGGTTCACCGGCGTCGTTGCGTATCTCCACGATCGAATCGCCATAGCCGAGTCGCCACGCGTAACAGACATGGCGGCTGTCGTGGTACCGGTGGGCTACAGCGTCGATCACGGTCCGAGCGGTAGGTTCGTCTGCCGCCGGTGCCGCCTCCGCCAGAAAACGCGAGCGCTTGACCTTGATCTCCGCGGCGGCGCTCCCGTCCAGGGTCTCGTAGCTGTCGGGCAGATCGTTCATCGTCACTCTCTAGAAATGTCCGCTCGGTCGCGTGGGCGGTGCGTCGGGAAACATCGGTCGGGCGTGGGGCAGGATACACCGGCCGGCCGGCCGTCTCAAGCATCACAGCCGGTGTACCGCTTGTGGCACCTGGCTTGCAACTCCCGCGACGGATTTGCCGGCGGCGACTTCGACATTTTTCAGGTAACCGCCGCAATCGGTTGTCTACCAGTATCTTGAGCCAAGTCGTTGTCAGCCGAACGCCAGGAGATTGCACCTCGTCATGACCGGGCTGTCCAGCAGATTACCGCGGCGCGTCTGGCTTCCGACCGCCCGGCACTCGCTCGCCTGGCTTCTAGCGGTCGGGCTCGTGATTGCGGTACCGGGTCTCGGTGGTGCCGCTGAAGACGATCCGAGCTGGACCGTGCCACCAGCGGAACTCGGCAAGATCTACGTGGCCGGATCGATCTCGGTCGGCGGCACCATTGACTACGACCTGCTGCGAGCCGGGTTCGGGGCGTCGTTCATTTTCCGACCTCTGGCGGCGGAAGACTTCCTCGGCTTCCTGTATCGCTGGAACACCGCGATGGTCCTGCAGGCGGATTACCGGCCGGTGGCAGAGGATCGGCGGCTGCTCGCGGGAGATTTCATCCTGCGCCGGTACGAACAAGACATGCGGTCGTCCACCGCTACCGGATCGACCTTCTGGGGACTGGGGGTTGGTGCTGCCGAGGCTACGGCACCGGCTGACGCGACGACTGGCAACACGATCTCGTGGACTTTTCTACTCGAAGTCGGACACGAATGGAACCCGAACCAAAATCTCGTGTTCTTTGCCAAATGTCAGTTACGCTGGTTCGATCACCACGGTCTTGACTATTCCAATTGGTCGGTTCATGGTGGTGCCGGAATCCCCGTTTTCTGGTGATCCAGCGTATCAATGACCTGGTAGATGTGACCGACTCACCCCACGTTTCGAGGTAATCCCATGCGACCATGTGCGGACACGGTGACACCCCGCGACCGGACCGACCGCCGCCGGTGCCGAATCCTCGCGACCCTGACTTGGACGCTGTTGCCGCTGGTGCTCGCAGTGGCAACCGGTGCGTCGGCGCAGCCGGAATTGACCTACGACGAGTATCTGCGTCTCGAACGCGCGGCCTCGGGACGATTGCTGCAAGTGACCAAGTTCGAACCGCTCGAGGGTGAAACGGGCATGCTCATGGCCTTCGGCAGCAACTTCAACGCCGTCCACATTTATCGTCTGACTCAGGGCAGGACCGAAGAGGTGTGGAAGAGCCGGCCTCTGGACGGCTTCGTCCAGGAGTTGATCGTCACCGACATGGACGGCGACGGACTCAATGACGCGCTGGTATCACGCAACTCGTCGGGCCGCATCTACGTCTGGGCTCTCGATGGCTACCGGGAACTTTACGAGTCGCTACCGAGTGATTACATCAACATTACCTGCTTCACCGCGGCCAACATGGATGACGATCCGGCGACCGAGTTGGTCGTTTTAGCCAATTCGCTCATCCACTACATCGACGGTATTACGTTCAACCGGCAGTGGACGAGCCTGAATAACTTCGAGGCGACTCAGATGCGCTGCGGCGACGTGGATGGGGACGACCGGATGGAGATTGTCCTGAACACCGGGCAGGTTCTCGACGGGCTGACCGGCAATATCGAGTGGGAGGACTACAGGTTCGGCGTGTGGATCGAGCTGTTGGACATGAACGGCGACGGAGTCCTCGACGTCGTGACCAGCGGGCCGGGGCAGCCGCTCCGTGCCTTCGCCGTCAATTTTCAGAGCCAAATTCGGTTCCAGTAATCCGGGTTAACGGCTGTCAGCCGACCGCGCGGCCATTCGTGAGTAATCCGGGCTAGCGAATGCTCTGCATGCGCACGAGCATTTCCGGAGCCGCCAGGAAACCCGACACCGACTTTCCGTGCAGGATCTTCCCGCGACTGTCGATGAAGACAACCGTTGGCAGACCGCTGATCCGGAAATCCCGCCAGATCGCCTCCATCTCCGCGTCGCTCTCGGTGGCGTCGACCTTCAGTGTGATGAACCGCGCCGACTCGGCGACCACGCCGGGATCGACCCAGACCTTCTTGTCCAAGACGTGGCAGATCTTGCACCAGGTGGCCCAGAAGTCGATGACGATGGGCTGCCCGGTGCGTTGGGCCTCGGCAATCTTCTCGTCGAGGAAGGCCTGTACGTTCTCGCCGGTGTGGATGACCGTCCAG
>JAUVBS010000476.1 GCA_030591105.1 bacterium
CCATCGGAGCGAAATCGGGATGCGCCTCGCGCGCCTTGAGCATCAATTCGTCGGCGCCGATGGTGATTTCGCGCTGGCGGTCGGAGCGGTAGAGGATCTCTTCTCGCTCGACCTCGCGGTCGCCGGCGAACCAGCGAAATGGCATTTCCGGAATCATGTGCCGGAAACAGATGAAGACCATGGTGTGCACGATGTCCAGGTGGTCATGGGCCCAGCTGATCATCCCGGGTACCTGATCGAGATTCTCCTCGTACACCGTGGCGTTGAAAGAGCAAGCGATGCCGCCGATGTCGGCGAGCATACGCGCGTAGCGCAGCCGCAGTTCGTTGAGCTGTAGATCGTCCTTGTCCTGCCACTCGCCACCGCGCCGCTGGCGGCTGTCGACGTGGAACGTGAACCCGAACACTCCGGCACGCTTCAACTCGGCGAGTAGTTCCGGTGTGAGCGCGACGCCGTTGGTGTTGATGATCGGTTTGAGTCCGCGGCGTTTGACGTCGGCAACCAGCTCGATCAGATGCGGGTAGAGCAGAGGGTCACCGCCGGCGATGGAGATGCAGTCCGAAGTGCGTTTGGCCTGGAACACATCGAGTTCGTGCTTGACCTCGTCGAGCGACTTGTGCGAATCCGCTTCGTTCTGACGGTAACAACCGTCGCAAGCGAGATTGCACATGGCGGTGGGTTCGAGCCAGGATATCGCGTTGTCAGACAGGGTCCACGGCAGACGAAACAGCTTGGTATGGTCCAGTATCGCGCTCATGGGTTCTCCTTATTCAGTGCGATGGACGTCGGCTCCAATCCGGGCCGACTGCACACGATAAAATGCCTCTGCGACTGCACGGCCAATCCAGCAATGCCAGCGATACCGGGCGATGCCGCAGCGTCGCTGGCCGGGGCGGACAGGTTTAGTGGTCGCGAAGATGTCCGATACACGATCCTAAGACAAGTCCCACTGACAGTCAAGATCCAAAGACTCGATCGAACGCCAAAACTCTCTGTTGCTGTGGAGTTTAGCTCGGACCGATCTTCAGCAGTGCGGCTCTCGAGGTTCCCGTCGGTGCACGGTTGATACCTGCGGTGGCGGTCTTACCGAATCGTGCCGACGATGGCGGCGAAGCGTCCGGCACCGCGGCCCTCGGCGCGGTAGCTGGCGAAGAGATCGTTGCGGCAGATGGTGCAAATTCCGGCCGTGTGGATCGACGTGGGGCTCAGTCCCGACCGGCAGAGTTGATCGCTGTTGGCCGCCCACAGATCGAGTCGCAGCCTCTCTTGCCGCCGACTGAAGTAGGCTTCGGCGTGCGGGCCGATGCTGGTGTGGTACACCGCGCGGACTTCTTCACCGACCTCGTAACAGCAGGGGCCGGCCGACGGACAGATCGCCGCCACCAGATCGGCTGGCTCGGCGCCGCTGACCGCGATCAACGCCTGCGCCACCCGCTCGGTTATGCCGGCGGCGGTGGCGCGCCAAGAGGCGTGGGCCATGCCCACGGCCCACCGCCGCCGCGGCTCACCTCGCACGACCGGCGCTGCTAACAGTACCAGTGGACAGTCGGCGCTGCGCCCAAGTGTACCGAGCCCGGGCCGGGTGGACCATAAACCGTCGGCGGGCCCGGCCAGTCCGGGCTCGGCGGCCTCCCGTACCGCGCCACCGTGAACCTGATCGGCCCAAGCGGCACCGTCGAGCCGTAGTTCGGCGGCCAGTTGGTCGATGCTGTCGGCCAGCTGGGGAGTGTCGGCCGGTCCGGCGAAATCTGGACCGTCGCGGGAGGTGACGCGGTGGACGATCCCCGTCAGCGCGCTCAACGCCGGAAACGATCCGACCAGGTGACCCGTCTCGAGTCGGTCCATGACAAACGTCTCGCCGCACCGATCGTCGACCCGGGTCACGGACGGTTTTGGCGTATCTTGTCGTTCTCGCCGATCCATGGCTTTCCTTTCTGCACGCGACTGCGGTGCTGGTAGTCTGACACACCGGGTCCCGGCGGTCCAGGTTCTGACCCCTCGCCTCGCACTAACGGTTCAGGTCGGTTGCCCGGTCTGACTCCTGATTGGACACTCCGGCGGGAATAGACGATCATGGCCGAGGGTAAATATCATGGTCGAAATAGCCGATGTAATGACCGGGCCCGTTGCGCGTTGCCGACCGCGCCGAAAGGGATAATCGTGCC
>JAUVBS010000137.1 GCA_030591105.1 bacterium
GCGAGCCTGGCGATCTGGTTCACGGTTCTGATCGCGTTCACCTTGATCTTCTTCGCCGGCAGCGGCCCCGCCGGTTACACCGAGGAGCAAGAGCAAGGCAAGCGGTTGATCGTGGGGGGGATCTTCGCGCTGGGTTTCGTGGCCTACTCGTTCGTGCTGTGGCGCACGCGACAAGGCCGCTCCGGTGCGGCGGCCGGTTACGACGAGCGCGACGATGCGGTCGCCAGTGGAGCATCGGTGGCAACCTTGACGGTGGTGCTAGTGTTCGTATTCGTGCTGTGTCTTACCCTCTTCGAGGTGTACCGCGGAGAGGGGACCGTGCCCGCCGGCTGGTTGTGGTTCCTGGCTTACGGGACCGCCTTTGTCGGTCTCATTTGCCACGCCATCGTCACCCTTTACCTCGACGCCAGGTCGATGGCCCATGGCTAAGGCGGAGATTCGTAACCGGGTCCGCGACCTGCGCAGTGAGCACGACGGCATGACCCAGCAGGAACTCGCCGACCACTGCGGCTGCACGCGTCAGACCATCATCGCGCTCGAGCAGGGACGTTACGTACCGTCGTTGTCGCTCGCGCTGCGTATCGCGGGAGTATTCGGGTGTACGGTGGAGGAAGTTTTCGTGCTGGAGGCGTCGGGTCGCTAATCGTCTGCTCGATGAGCCGAAGCTGCGCCGGGCGGCGACGATCAACAACGGACGGCGACGATCGATAACGATCAACGCCCACTGGTCGCGGCCGCTGCCGCTGCCGCTTGCGCCGCCGCAATGTAGCGGGCCAGGTCTCGAATACGGGTGGTGAAAGTCTGGCTTTCGATCACCTGACGCGTCTGACCGTCATCGCCCTGGTACTTCAACCGCCCCGACTCGACCCAGGCTCCGCGGTCGTCCAGCGTTTCGATTGCGGCGCGGGCTTTGGTCGCCAGTGAGTCGGTCAGCTTCGGAACTGCCGGCGGACGCATCGGGCGCATCGGCTCGTGGGGCTTTGCCGCCAACGCCTCGTAGTCGCGTGTGACCGACGCCGTCCAATCGCGAACCTTGAACGCGTAGTGAGTCGGCAGATCGCTGTCGTCATACGTCAGCTGGTAGTCGTGAGTGAAGTACAGCGGTTTGTCCGTCTGCAATTCGTAGAAGCGAGCCAACTTGTCCTCGGGCAGCCGCACGCTGCGGTAATAGGCCAGGGCGCGACCCGCTGCGTCCAGGTATTTTCGTTGCCCCGTCTCCCGGTACATTCGCAGCAGCTTACGCACGATGCCCTTCGACTCCGAACCAGTGAGCGCCGGGGGTTCGAACCTGCGCGCCCAGACGGGATGCATCTGGCGATCATACTGCTGGGCCCAGCCCGGTTGCGGATCCGGCATCTGGGCCAGTAACATGAAATCGCCACCCCGCACAGCCGCCTGGCGATACCGCGCGTCGCCGTAGGTTTGCTCGGCGATCAGCATCAAATCGATTACACGGGCGAGGACGTTGTCGTTGAACGTGTAATATCCGGTATACTTCTTATCTTTCGGCTTCTTCCGTGGCCAGGTCTCCGGATAGGAAGCCGGCAACACGGGAAAGTCCGCTGCGATCGGAGCCGCGGAGAATCGTTGCGGCCAGGCGCCATTGGGATACTGGGCCGCTAACAGGGCGTCCAGTCCGAACCGCACCGCTTCGTGGATCTGCTCGTCCTGGAACTGGAGAACTTCGTCCAGCAGCATCAGAAAGCGCAGAGCCGACTGTGTCGTGTCGTCATCTAGGGTCGTGGTGTTGTTCGCCTCGGGATCGTGGGCATCGACGCGATAATCGTAGAGTTGCCGTTGTGCGGGATCGAACTCGATCCGAGGATCCCAGCCGCCGCTGCGCAATTGGCCGTTCACCAGGCAACGACCGGCGTCCCGAGCCACCTCCAGGTAATGTGCATCACCGGTCAGCCGATGAACATCCAGCACCGCCCGACCGATGGACGGGGTTCCCGGCGGCTGGACCCAGACCGTCGTTGCATCGGCACGTTTTTCACCCTCGCGTTTCTGCAGATCCGCGCTGTAGCGCCAGAGATAACCACCTTCGTGAGAGACCTGGTCGTGAAAGAAATCGCAAGCCTGCCGCAGCGCTTGCTTCGACTCTCGCAGTAAATCTTCGTCAGCGCTCACTGCGCACGAACCAGCCGGAAGAACAAACGCCAGGAGCAAAGCACTGCCGGCGAAAGCGAAGAGGCGTTGCATCGTGAGTTCTCCTTCTCGAAGCATTGGTCTATCAGTACCAAGCATACTGTAGAATGATAATTACATGAAGGAATGCATGCTGCATTGGGTTGTATCGCCTGGGGACGAATGCTAGGCTCTGCCTGAAAATCCTCGAATAGACCAATCCGACGGAGCAAGGATCCAGGACATATGACCGATCGATCACGCGCCATCGACATCGCTGTTTCGATGTTCCTGGTGCTGTTCGTCTTGCTGTTCGCATTTCGTCTCTTCGATTTCTCCATCAAACCGTTCGAAGATGCGGCGATTCTCATGCGCTACGCGGATCATCTCGCGCAGGGCCACGGGATCGTCTGGAACATCGGTGAAGCGCCGGTCGACGGCGCGACGGACTTTCTGTTCATGGTGCTGATCGCGGGCTTGGCCAAGATCGGAGTCTCGGTGGAATCGGCGGTACGATATACCGGATTCCTGTCCCACATCTTGACCGTGTTGGTCGTGTACTGTGGACTGAGATCGCTCTACCGCACCAGGATATGGCTGGCGCTCGTCTGTGCCCTCTACTGTGCTGTGGGCCCCGGGCTATATTACGTTGCCGCCTATTTCGGCACGCCGTTTTTCGCATTGTTCGCCAGTGTGACCTGGTATGTCGCCTTGATGATCATCCGCGACGGCGAAACTCACCCCAAGGCGGCCCTGTTCGCGACGGCGAGTCTGCTTACCGCTCTCGTCCGGCCCGAGGGAGTGATCCTTTCGGGGTTGATGCTGGTGGCGATCGTTTACGTACGGGGGCTGAAAAAATCACCGCTGGCGATCGGCTATTACCTCGGGTTGTTCGGCATCGCGGGTGGCGCCTATTTCATCTGGCGGTGGCGGTACTTCGGCTATCCCCTACCGAATGCTTTCTACAAGAAGGGCGGCGGGCATTTCTACTTCGACAGCCTGAAACGTTCCTACCTCAATCTCATCAAATTGTGCCTGCCGTTCCTGCCTCTGTTCATCGCCGGACTCTACACCAGACGGACGCGTCGGCTCACCGTCGCCTTCGCGCTACCGATCATCGGTTTCGCGTCGGCCTTCGTGTTACTGTCCAACGAGATGAACTTCGGCGCGAGATTTCAGTACGCCCTCATGCCCATCGTCTTGTTGTCCTGGCCGCCTCTGCTGGCCGGCATCAAGGAAGATATTCGCCTGCCGGTGTGGCCTGAGCTCAACTGGCGTAAGCGGTTTATGATCGTGGCGCTGGGCGTGGCGTTGGCGCTCGGTGTGCTGGGGTTCCAGAATCGCGTCGGACGCGGGGGAAAACGTTATCATGACGGGCGCTACGATGTGGCAATGATGCTGGCCGAATACCGTGACCAGAACTACACCATCGCCACCACCGAGTCGGGACTGCTGCCGTTCTACTCCCGCTGGCGAGCGTTCGATACCTGGGGCCTTAACGATCAATGGATTGCACACCACGACGGTATTACTTCGCAATATCTCGAGAGTCGGAACCCGCACCTCATCGTCTTTCATGCGCGCTCTGCGCCACTGAACCAGCCGAGCAGCAGGACGATCGAGTGGAACGACATGATCGACACTCTGCGTGATTACGCGCAGCACAACGACTACGTTCTGGCGGCGGTGTTCGGAGACTCTCCCCATGACACGCACTCTTACTTCGTCCGGCTAGATTTCGCGGACTCACAGGAGATCGCCGAGCGTATTCGCACGTTCGATTACAGCTGGTACAAATCGGGCCACCGGGCGGTCAACTGGGTGCAAGATCAACCGCGTAGCCCCAACCGATCGATCTCCGAAGACTGAAAGCGGCAGCTCTCACCCCGTTTTCGGCGACCCAAAAGCCCGAGTACATTGACTGGCTCTATTCATTTGTGATATGGTAGCTTGCGGCCGACCCATGATTTGGTATGCCAACGGAGGAGGGACCGTGATGGAATTCAGGAAACTCATCACTCTGATCATGGCCTGCGGACTGCTGCTCAGTTCCGCTGGCTGCAGTGAAGACGACATCGCCGACATCCTCAACCTGCCGGATCCACAGGACGACCCCGTCGCGCAAGTCATGGTCGCCGAAGGCGCCAACATGGCCGGTGACGTGTTGAACCAGATCGACGACTGGGCCCAGGGCAATCTGGGAGAGCCTCTCAAGTCCGATCCCGAGTGGGACCCGGGCTGCAACTGCTGGCGATGGACCGAAAAAGATGGCGACACTTCCGATCCCCACGATTGGTGGAACCGCAACTGGAATTTCGCGGTGACCTTTTTCCAGGGTGAGACTCCCCAGATGGAATTCGCAGGAGCCGATAGCATCACAGCCGAAATTGGCTATTCCTATGCGGACGGGCTCTACGTGGACGAAACCGACAACTCCAACCGTTCCCTTTTCTTCAACCTCTTTCTCGAAGTCACGGATTTTCTCACGGGGACCATCAACGTCAGCGGCGGCGGCAGCGGTACCGTGCAGGTTTATATCGTCGACGGTGAAGATTTCACCGAGTTCTACGAGAGCATCGACATCGCCGTTCAGTTGTCACTCCCGATCGGCGGCTGCCCCACCGGCACCATGACCTTCACCATGGGCACGACGGAGTTCTTGATCAACTTCAACGGCTCCACGATCGCTTCTTGGACCTTCACCCCCGACGGCAACCCGGACCTGGCGTTTAACGGGACCTTCAACCTCGGTTGCGGAGGTTAGCGGGGGCTGGCGGAGTCGGGATTTTTTGGGGTGGGGATGGCCCCACCTCAATCCAGAAACAGATCGGGATAGAGATCGAGGCCCGGCTGGACCGCGTACTGGTCAAAATCGGTCACGCCTTCCTCGCGTAGCACATCCTCGTCGATGAAGAAGTTACCGGTACAGCTCCGGCTGTCGCGGCTGAGGATCGCCTGGGCCGCATCGGCCACGATGGTCGGCTGGCGTGAGCGCGCGACCATCGGTTCGCCGCCCAGTAGATTGCGCACCGCGGCCGTCGCAATGGTCGTCTTGGGCCACAGCGCATTGAACGCGATCCCCTGGGCGCGGAACTCGTCGGCCATCCCCAGCACCCAGCAACTCATGGCGTACTTGGCCACGGTGTAAGCGGCGTGACCGGCGAACCACCGCGGCTTCATGTTCAGCGGCGACGAGATGTTCAAAACGTGAGGGTTCTCCGCACGCAGCAAGTGCGGCAGGCAGAGCTTGGTCACCAGATACGATCCGCGCGCGTTGATGGCGAACATGCGGTCGTACATCTTCATCGTCGTCTCTTGCAAACCGGTCAAGCCCAGCGCGCTGGCGTTGTTCACGACGATGTCAATGCCACCGAACCGCTCGACTGCCAGCGCGACCGCTGCGGCCACCTCGTCGTCGTGGCGAATGTCAGCCTTGACCGGCAACGCCTGACCCCCGGCGGCCTCGATCTCCTCGGCCGTGGTACCGATGGTCCCGGGCAACTTCGGGTGCGGCTTGGTGGTCTTGGCCACAACCACGACCTGGGCGCCGTCGCGCCCGGCACGCAAGCCGATGGCCTTGCCGATACCGCGGCTGGCACCGGTGATCAACAGAGTCTTGCCGGCGAGGGTTGGCACGATCGGGTCCTTCCGGTGGGGGTGACGCAGCACACTCTTCAGTATCACCGCACCACGGCGGCGCGGTCAACGGCTCGGTGGCCGTAGCGGATACCGTGGCCGCGTTAATGAACGGGGGCCGAAGGAAGATTACGATTCAACGGGCGTTATTCCGGTATGGAGCTGATATGCTTGAGGCAGATAGAGAAACCCCGCCTCCTCCCAGAGAGAGACGGGGGCCCCTCATCAGCCACCCAGCCAGCCGATCGCACGGGCAAGTCGCTTTACGACGGGCTGACGCTGGCTCCGCCGGTCACCGGTACAACGCTTTGACTTCGCTCCACGTGCACTCTTGCGTGGCAACGGGGCTCTCGCCAGGCATCTGGACATACACGTAGTCGGGTGGTAGAAAGATGTACAGCTGGTCCAGCCATACGACATCGCCGACATCTCCTTCCACCGCCGCCTCGATGACCAAACCGCTTTGGCCATCGGACACGATCCAGCTACAACCCGTTTCGTCCCAGCC
>JAUVBS010000393.1 GCA_030591105.1 bacterium
ATGCGCACCATCTCTCTCAGCGCCAGACCCGGGCGGATCACACCGAGACCCGCCGCCGCGCGGGTTTCGTTCTGTAAGCGATCGACCAACGGGTTCGACTGAGTCTTGATCAGGAACTTCACGGGATAGCCGCGGGCCGTGACCGACGCGCCCATGAGTTCCCAGTTGCCGTAGTGCCCGGAAACGAGCAACGCCCCGGTACCGGTCTCATGGCAGCGAACGAGATGGTCGAGTCCGTCGATCACGGTTACTTCGCGTAAGCGGGCGGCATCCATCTTGCCGAAGGAACAGAACTCCAGCACGGTGATGCCCAGATTAGCGTAGAATTCACGCGCGAGTGACGCTATTTCCGCCTCGGAACGTTCTTCGCCGAACACGCCGCGCAGGTTCGCCAGCACCACCGCCTTACGGATCGGAACCGCGCTGTGGGCCAACAGTCCGAGTCGGCGTCCCCACACCGGTAGCGCACGCCAGGGCAGACTCTGGGCCAGGCGATACACAGCATTGAGAGCCAAGTACTCGCCTCGCCATCGCCACCGCTTGATTACACCCGACACGACCACCACCCTCCGGCCCTGACCGCAGAAGAACCCCCGATCCCAGGTTCAGGAATTCCAGATACTACGGGCGAGCCGTCCGCCTGGCAACCGACGGATCAACCGTGCCATTTCGAGAGCGAGCAGCCCTTCACACCAAGTCTGGTCGTTACCGGGCCAGCGCTGCCGCAGGGTGTCGTGAGACACACCGTCGAGGTCGAGCCGGTCGAAAATCCAACGCGCGGCGCTACCCGCGAGCGGTAACGGCGGTCCCACGGCAGCAGCGGCCACCGCCGGTGCATCGCCCGGGTAACCCAGGACCGCGGTCACATCGTTGACGCTCTCGATCAGCTGTGCCCCCTCGCGCAACAAATGGTGGCAACCCCGCGTTTGGATGCAATCGACCGGACCGGGCACCGCAAAGACCTCTCGTCCCAGATCGACAGCGTGCTCGGCGGTGCAGAGCGCACCGCTACGCGCCGGCGCCTCGACGACGATTACCGCCCGCGCCAGAGCAGCGATCAGACGGTTACGCTGGGGAAAGCGGTAACGAGTCGGTCTCGTGGTGGCAGGATACTCCGTGACCACGCAACCGGATTGCTCGATGCGATCACGCAAGCGGCGATGTTCTCGTGGGTAAGTCCGATCCAGTCCGGTAGCCATGACCGCCACGGTCCGGCCACCAGCGGCCAACGCGCCGCGATGAGCGGCACCGTCGATACCCAACGCCAGGCCGCTGACGACAACCCAACCGCACCAGGCGAGGTCATGGGCCAAACGGTGCGCCACCGCCAGCCCGCGGGCGGTTGCCCGGCGCGTGCCGACGATGGCGATGGCCGAGACAGTTACCGCGCCCAGATCGCCGGCGAGATAGACCAAATCCGGTGGGTCGCTCAGATCGTTCCAGCCGGCTGGCCAGCCTGACTGCCCCGGCACCAGTTGCTGCGGCAGGTCGCTCCCGCAGGCACGATTCATTCCCACGGCTCAAGCCTCTCCGGGAGGAGATCGTCCACCGGTCGGTGAGTATTCAGGGGCTGGACTCCGGTTCGGTCGGACCCGCTCTCTTCAACAGCTTGGGCAGCAAGTAAAGCAGATCGTTCATACCCGTGCCGGTCACGGCAGAGATGGCCACGACTTCGATATCGGCGTGGTCGGCCGCCCAGACCGACGCCGCCTGCAGCTGCGCGGAAAGTTCGTCCTCGCTGGCGAGATCCCGTTTGGTCAACACGACCGCGAACGGCCGCTGCGCGAGCCCGTGGCCATACTGCGTCAATTCTTCGCGGAGCATGGTCAGACTAGCGGCGATCGACCCGGCGCCGGGATCGCACAACATCAGCAGCGCCCGGGTACGCTCGATGTGGCGCAGGAATTCATGCCCTAACCCCTTGCCCGCGCTGGCGCCAGCGATCAGCCCCGGGATGTCCGCCATCGTGCAACTGGCGTATTCTCCCAGGTCGACGATGCCCAGATTCGGCACCAGCGTGGTGAATGGGTAATCGGCGATCTTCGGTCGGGCGGCGGACACCACCGACAGCAACGTCGATTTTCCCGCGTTCGGAGCACCCACCAGACCGATATCGGCGATCAGTTTGAGTTCGAGCCGAATCTCGAGCGCTTCACTGGGCCGCCCGGAAGTCGCCTTCAGGGGAGTCTGATTACGCGCCGATCGGAATTCCCAGTTGCCCTTGCCGCCGCGACCTCCGCTCACGACGGTCATCTCGTCACCGGTGTCGACCAAGTCTCCGAGCAAGAAGTCATCTGCGCTCCGGTAGACCGACGTACCACACGGGACCGATATACGCCGATCTTCGCCGTCAGCGCCGGTGCGCCGTCTGCCGCTGCCGTTCTCACCGTTACCGGCGCGGTAGCGCCGCCGGTAGCGGAAGTCCAGCAGCGTCGAGCTGTCGACGGTCGCCACCAGAAGGACCGAACCGCCACGGCCGCCGTTGCCACCGTCGGGCCCGCCACGCGGTACGTGTTTCTCCCGTCGGGTGCTGACGCAGCCGTCACCGCCCTTACCCGACTCGACGAAGATCGTCACAACATCGATGAACACTCGACTACCCCGTTCGTCGGCTAGGGTTTTCCTCGGTCTGCAAGTCCCTGACCAGTCCGGCGCCACGTTGCGACATAAGCACTGCTCCCGGCTCTTCCCGTTTATCGGCAATCGGCCAGCTCCAACGCCGCCGCTCGCTGGCACCAGCGGATGACCGACGTTCGCCACGGTGTCTCCCC
>JAUVBS010000314.1 GCA_030591105.1 bacterium
ACAGTGGTATGCCGACCGCCATCATCACCAGGATCGCCAGCGGTCCCTGCCCGAAGTACGAGGCCAAGTAGTCCGGCGGAATCAGAGCCGACAGCGCACCGGCGATCAGCACACCGACCATCAGAGCATTGCCGATATCGCGCGGTAACGTGACCAGACCGTAGTCCCAAGCGGCCCGCAATTTGCCGACCGCATCGTCTGGTGGCGGCGGCGGCGTGTCGTCGCCGGACCAGCGGTCGCTGTCGCAATTTTTCCCGTCGAAGGCCTGTACGAGACCGCCGCCGATCAACCCGGTGACCAGGGCCGTTACCGGCCGAATAATCGCCATCAAGGGACCGAGAATCGAATAAGTCACCGCGATGGAGTCGACACCGGTCTGTGGCGTCGAGAGCAGGAATGCCGTGGTGGCACCGCGGCTCGCGCCGTGACGTCGCAACGAGGCGCCCACCGGAATCACGCCGCACGAACAGAGCGGCAGCGGCACGCCGAACAGCGCTGCTTTCCAGATCGGGCCGGGGCCACCGCCGCCGAGTTGAGCTTCGAGCCAGCGCGGCGAAACCACAACCGACAACACACCGGCCACCGCAAATCCGAGCAACAGGTAAGGGGCCATCACAGCAGTGACTGCCCACGTCTCGCGTAGAATGTCCCAGATCAAATCCATCGTCAGCTACTAACCTTGCGCCGGTGATAGCCAGTGGCAGTTGCGCACTGCACGAAATCGCGCCGCGCCGCCCGATCTTAAACCGGTTGCCGATCCAAGACCATGCGAAAAATAACAGTATACCGCTGGGATATCGCAACCGGTTGTTTCATCGCGTATCGCTGGCGAGCGGCGTTTTGCCTGCGGCCGTGGCCCGATAAGAGCGCTCGGATTCTGCCGCGGCGGCGCGGCCAGCAGCCAAATCGACCTTGGAGAGCACTAGGCCTCCGACGATGAAGAACAGCACGAGCACCACGATGCTGACACGGCTCTGGCCGGTGGCATGGCTCAGCAGCCCGAACAGGAGCGGCCCGGCGATACCAGCGAAGCGGCCGCTCGTGGCAAAGAAACCAAAAAATTCGCCGCTCTTGTGTTTCGGTACCAGTGTTGCGTAAATCGATCGGCTGAGTGCTTGCGTCCCTCCTTGTACCAGACCGACCAGCCCCGCAAGGAAGTAAAAATGTAACGGCGTGCGCAGGAAGTAACCACCGACACATATGGCGGCGTACACTGCGAGACCTGCCAACAAGCACGGCCGCGCGCCAAGGCGGCTAGCCGCCCAACCGAAGGCGAGTGTACTAGGTAGCCCGATCAACTGGGTGAGCACCAGAGCGCCGACGAGATCGCTCATACCGATCCCGATCTCGGAACCGTAGGCGGTGGCCATCTTGACGATGGTCCCGACCCCATCGCCATAGATCCAAAATGCGACGAGAAACATTATGAGTTGGCGGTAACGGCGAATCTCGCTGAAGGTCGCGCGCAGCCGACCGAAGCCGTCGGCCAGCGACACGCGGCCGCCCGGTGCCGGCGGCTCGGGCACCCCGCGCAAGAGCGGCAACGAGAAAACCGCCCACCAGATCGCCACACTCGCGAATGACACCTTGACCGCCGTCACCGTATCCGGCATGCCGAACCAGCCGGGCTGTATGACCCACGCCGCATTGACGATCAACAGCAATCCGCCGCCGGCGTAGCCGAGCGCATAACCACGCGTCGAGATACGATCGAGGTCGCGGCCAGCGGCGACGTGGGGTAACAGCGACTCGTAAAATACGATCGAACCGGCGAAGCCCAGATTGGCCCCAATATAGAGGATGGCAGCCCAGCGCCACTGGCCCGAGCCGATGGTGACCAGCAGTAGCGTGAACGCGATACCGATCCCCGCGAACATGGCCAGGAACCGTTTACGGCTGCCGGCTTGGTCAGCCACCGCACCGAGGACCGGTGCCGTCAGCGCGATCAGTAACAAAGCGAACGCCGTGATATAGCCCCACCAAGCGGTTGCTTCATGACCGGCAAGCCCGGCAGCCATGGCGGTCTGGCGGAAGAACGGCGGGAACATGGCGGCCATGACTGTCG
Organism: bacterium; assembly: GCA_030591105.1. Classification (GTDB taxonomy): domain Bacteria; phylum Krumholzibacteriota; class Krumholzibacteriia; order LZORAL124-64-63; family LZORAL124-64-63; genus JAUVBS01. The sequence continues at coordinate 2,066 of JAUVBS010000314.1, forward strand.
TCGCGAACGCTGAGTTAGCCCAGTCGTACAGACACCACGCAGTCACGGTGCGGTCGTTGACCGCCGCTCCGACAGTCTGATCGTCTCGGTTCGCCATGATCCGTCCCGGTGATAACCCACACCCGAGTCGCTACGGTCAAACGACGATGCCCGATGGTCAAGCATTTGTACCGGTTTGGCAAAGGGAAGTTAAAAAGGTAAAAGTGAACCTGCAGCCAGGTTGAGATCGGCCCGAGATACATTTTCGAAGACACCACGAGTATGCTATAACGATTATGTTGGTGGCTTGGTGGCTAGAAAGGAAGACCGCGTGCTCCGTCGGTGTACCTTGTTCAGGACACGACCCGCTTACGCCATCCCGTCGGCCGCGTTGTGTATGGCCGCGCTGTGTATGGCCGCGCTGTGTATGGGTATGGCCGCACTCTTGACCGCGGTTGCTGTGGCGAACGCGATTGAGGCTGCAGTGGACCCAGCAAGCGCTCCGGACAGTACCGCGAACGCAGCGGTATCTGCAGACACATTGCGCTACCCCGACCGAGCCGAACAGCAAGCACTGATCGTCCAGGTACGCGAACTCCTCAACTCATCGCGACCCGACTCTGCGTTCGGCCTCATCACGCCGTTGATAACCCCGGCCCAAGCCAGGGGTGACTCGCTGTTTTTACTCGAGCTACTGGTGCATCGCAGCGGTGGCCGGGCTGCCTACGGTCAAGGTGCCCGCGCTGAGACCGAGTTACGCACGGCGGCCGTTCTGGCCAGCGCTCTCGGAGATACCGCGCTCCTGTGTCAAGCGGTGCGCTGGCTCAGCGTCGCCGTGAGCCTACAAGGCCGGGTGGACGAGGCCGCCGACTATTCGCGGCAGTTACTCGATCTCGCGCGGGCTAGCGGAAACCGCGGACAAGAAGGGTGGGCCCTCGTCGGGCTGGGCTACTATCACCTGAACCGTGAACACGCCGAACAATCGGTGAACGCGTACCGGCGGGCAGCCGATGTCTTCCGAACCGAACGGCTGTCAGAAGCGGAAATCTGGGCGCAGAACGGCCTCGGGCTGGCGCTGCGCAAGCTAGGGCGCTACGGCGAGGCTGGCGACTGCTTCAGTCGATCTCTCGAACTCGCCTTACTCCTGGAGAACCCCATGAACGAGGCCATGGCGCGCGCCTTTTTGGGCGAGCTGGAAATGGCGTATGGCGACCCTAGTAAGGCGGAGGAGCACTTTCGGCGGGCGCGGGAAATTCACCTGGCCCACGGTCACCTGCGCGAGGCGGTGCCGCCGGCGCTGGATCTCGCTCGTTGCCAGACCGAGCTGGGACGGTACCGTGCCGCCGCCACCGGTCTGCTGGCTGCCCTGCAACTGAGCGAGGATCAGGGTTATCGTGATCTGAAAGGTATCGTGTTGAACCGGCTGGCGGTCTTGCGCCGTTTGCAAGGACAGCCAGGCGAAGCCGCAACTCTGGCACGACGTTCGTTGGCGATCGGCAGCGACATCCCCGTCTCGATCCGGGTCCGGTCCTGGCTGGAACTCTCGCGGGCGCTGGCCGCCCAGGATAGCAGCCGCGCCGCACT
>JAUVBS010000133.1 GCA_030591105.1 bacterium
CCAGAATATCAACCACCCCGACGACGTCATCTACGACGCCATCGCCGATATCCTGGGCCAGGGCCGCACCAGCCGTCTGTACACGAAGTTGGTCAAGGAAGACAAATTGGCGGTGCAGGCCATGGCGTTTGCTGGTTATCCCTCGAAGAAATTCACCAATGTGCTGGCGGTCATGGGCGTGCCGGTCAAGGGGGTGACCGCTGCGGAACTGGAGGAGGCCATCCTGGCGGAGATCGATCGGCTCGCTGCCGATGGGGTCACCGAGCAGGAGCTGGCGGGCGTCAAGCAACGGGCCCGCGCCGACTTCATCCGTGGCCTGCGGAGCAACCGGGGTATGGCGGGTCAGCTTGCCTATTTCCAGGCGATGACCGGCGACTGGCGCAACCTCTTCCGGCAGGTGGAGCAGATCGAAGCCGTGACCATCGACGATATCCAGCGCGTGGCCAGCGAGATCTTCACCACCAAGAATCGCTCCGTCGCTCTGATCGAAAACGAGCAGGAATCCTAGCGGCCACGACCGCGGCGAAAGGAACCGTAAAATGAGCAGATATCTGCATAAATTGATAGCCGGTCTGGTGGTCGCGTTGATCGCGGTGAGCTTGACCGTTCCCGGCGTCCAGGCCAAGGCCAAGTGGGAGAAGATCAAGATTCCGCCCCTGGGCGAAGTGAAGCTACCGGAGTATGAGCGGGTCGAGTTGGACAACGGTCTGATTCTCTACCTTGCTGAGGATCATCAATTCCCGCTGGTCGAACTGTCGGCGACGATCGCGGTCGGCAGTATCTACGAACCGGATGACAAGGTCGGCCTGGCCGACATGACCGGCACGGTGTTGCGCACCGGTGGTACCGAGAACACGACGGGCGACGAGATCGATGAACTGGTCGAGGCGAAGGGCATGGCGATCGAAACCTGGATCGGCAACACGACCGGTGGCGCGTACCTGTCGGTGCTGAAAGAAGACACCGATCTGGGCCTCGATTTGCTGGCCGACATCTTCCGGAAGCCGGCGTTTGCCGCGGAAAAGATCGACCTGGCCAAGGAAGAGCAGAAGGCCGTCATCAGCCGACGTAACGACCAGCCGATGACCATCGTGCGGCGTGAGGTCAGCAAGGTTCTGTACGGACCCGATCACCCGCTGGCCCGCCATCCGGAGTACGACACCATCGCGGCGGTATCGCGGCAGGATATGGTCGACTTCCACGCCACTTACTTCCACCCCGACCGCATCTACCTCGTGGTGATCGGTGACTTCGAGAGTGAGCAGATGGTGGCCAAGATCGAGGCGGTGTTCGGCGACTGGGCCAGGGCCACAACGCCGTTGCCACCCGATCCGGAGATTCCGGACCTGCCGCGGACCGTCAATGTCATCGACAAGGAAGACCTGACCCAGTCGACGGTCCTGATGGGCCACAAGGGGCTCCGCAACGACGACCCCGACTACGCGGCGATCGTCGTGGGCAACCGTATCCTGGGCGGTGGTTTCGGCGACCGGCTCTTCAACGAAGTGCGCAGCAAGCGCGGCTATGCCTACTCGGTCGGCAGCAGGGCGGGTACCGGCTGGCGTTACCCAGGCACGTTCATGGCCTACACCATGACCAAGAACGAGACCGTCGAGGCCGCCACCGATATCATCCTCGCCGAGATCCACAAGATGACCACCGAGCCGGTGACCGACGCGGAGTTGCAACAAGCCAAGGACGGGATCCTCGCCGCCGAAGTGTTCAGTTACGACACCAAGCGCGAGGTACTCGACCGTCTGGTGCTGTTCGAGATGTACGGCTACCCGGCCGATTTTCTGCAGAAGTACCAGGAGCAAGTCCAGAACCTGACGGCGGACCAGATCCTCGCGGCCGCGCAGAACAAGTGGCATCCCGACCAGATGACGATCCTCGCCCTGGGTAATCCGGCCGCCTGGGACGGCGATCTGAGCAAGTTCGGGCCGATCAACGAGATCGATATCACGATCCCCGATCCGTCGGTCGCGCTGAACATCCCGGCGGCTACTCCGGAGAGCCTCGAGCGTGGCAGTACGTTGATGGCGACTGCCGCGGCCGGCGCTGGCGGTCAGGACAAATTCGCCGCCCTGAAGAGCTACTACGAGAAGAGCGAGCTCGCGGCGAAGATCCAGGGCATGGACCTGACCTTTGTCATCGAGAAGACGGTCGTCTATCCCGATCGGATGGTCATGATCCAGAAAACGCCGTTCGGTGACATGACCCAGGTTCTCGACGGCGACAGCGGTTGGTCCTCGTCACCGCGCGGTACGAAAGACCTCGGATCGGACGAACGGCAGCGTCTGCAAGAGGATATCGCCGGTGACCTGATACGTATGCTGGGACATCCCGATGAGTTTACTTTCCAAGCACTCGCGCCGGCGGAGCTCGAAGGGGTCATGTACGATCCGGTCTACGTCACGGCCGAAGGGCTTGACTATCAGATCGTCTTTCTTGATCCGCAGAGTGGCCGGGTCGGTATGATCCAGAGTCAAGGCACGTCCCCTCTGACCCAGGCGCCGGCGACCCAGAAAGTGTACGTAGACGACTACCAGGAGCTGGGCGGTTTCACCATGCCCAAGACCATGCGCCTGATGTTCGACGACGAGCTGTTCGGGACCATCGATGTTCAGGAATTCGAGGCGAACCCGCGTGTCGATGAGGCGGCATTCAAGAAGGCGGCTTGACCCGACGCGGGCTCGATCTGGTTCACCGGAGCGAGGTCGCGTGGTGTAGTCGTCTTGCAGTTCAGAAGTATGGGCCCGGCCGTTTGGCCGGGCCCTTTGGCGTCGCGTACCGATTCGCCAGAGCCGTGGGCTAGGAGGATTCGGTGCGGGCAATTAACAGTCGAGGCGAACCGGCCGCGGGCCGTTGACCCTGACCGATGTAAATGGTATGCTCGCGACGAAAAATAGAGCTGCTTCACGGTCCGCCCGAAGCATAATGAAGTGCGCGAGCTTCGATTGATGTCGGGATGTCACCAGTGAAGCAGCCTTAGTGATTATAGCACAAAAAACGGATTGATACGACAATATTACCGAATATTATCAATAATCCTGTTCGTGGTGGAATCACCCGAACGGTGAGGTTCGATCGATGTGAATAAAGTACTCGTCCACTGGGTAGAGTCCCCATAATTGACCGGCGGAGCCCCGAGACGATGCAACCAGTCACGCGCTACTTCGTAGTAGCACAATCGTTCGGCCTTCTTGGGTACCGCCGTGACAGGAAGGGGGATTGCCATGCTCGAAGCCATCGTCACTCTGGGATTCCTGGCCCTGATGCTCAGCGCAGGACTGTTCTTGCTGAAGCTGATCTTATTCATCGTATTGCTGCCTCTGAAACTTCTGCTCCTGCTGACCAAAGGAGTGTTGATGCTGGTGGTCGGCTTGCCTCTACTGATCCTGATGGTCCTGATCACAACGACCGCGTTCCCGCTGGTTTTGCTGATCTTGCTCGCGCCGCTATGGTTGATGGGCGGATTGGTTTACGCCGTGGTCCACTGACCTGCAGGTCGTTATCCCGTACACCGCTGACCCCGTGCCACCGTACTCGTGCACGGCGCTGCTCGTCATCAGCGGCGCTGCTCGGTGGTCTCGCGGCCGTGATGCTAGCTGTGACGCCGTGTCCAACGCTTGGCGAGCCGCGCGCCACGACCGCGGAGCCGATCCTGGACGACGCTCTGGATCGAGCCGTCGAGCAACTCTCCTACGGCCAGACCGACGCCGGAGTGATCGAACCCGATGTGCGCATGTTACCTTGGAGCACGCTACGCCGCTTGGCGCTGCAGTCGGGCCGGTTTTTGCCTCCGTACCGGCCGGTGACGGCCACCGAACTGACCAGGCTGTTGCTCGACGGCGCGCGGCAAGACGATTTCGCCGGTCGAGATGATGACGAGCGGCAGCTGCTAGCTTACTGGCTCACCTATCTGGGTGGTGGAGCGGCGGGGATTCAATGGCACGGTTGTGATTGTAAGGAGAACCCGCCCAACCTGCGTTTGGGCGGTCGTGCTGTCGTGACGAGCGATCCGCTCGGCGCCGCGCAAATTGGCGAGGCCGGTTGGGAAATCGCGCGGGGGCTATCCGCGGCGATCGAACCGGTTGCGGAGTTCTGGTCGGGGCGTTGGTGGGGGGGCGTTTCGGCCCGCGTCGCCGGCCGGGTCGTCACCGCGGGCCGTGCCGCACCCGAACCGTTGCTCTACGGCGACTGGCCGAACCCCACCGGACGACCGCCGACCGGCACGGCGCGAGAGTCGCGTGGCGCCTGGGTCGTCGACTGGCCGCGCGGAGTTGCCGGCGTACGTCTGGGCAACTGGTCGCTCACGGCGGGCTGGGCCGCTCGTGAAGTGGGTCCCGGTCTCGACGGTGGTCTGACTCTGGCTACGACTGCTCCGTCGTTCCCGGCAGTCACATTGCGGCGGACCGCACCGTTCACCTGGAGCGGCCTATTCGGTCTGATCGACCCCAAGCAGTTGCTCGTGCGAGTCGGCCGGCTGAGCGAACAGACGGTTCGTTGGCAGGACGAGTATGGCCAGCACCAACGCCGTGACGAACCGTGGTTCTTCCAGTGGCTATTGACCTGGAACCATACCTCATGGTTGCGCACGACCATCACGCACTCGGCCATCGCTGTACCGCGCGACGGGAGCCTTTGGGGCGATATCTTCCAGATCAACTTTCCGCTGCTGTCGGCGACCTGGGACGAGGCCGACCGGGGACCGGTTACCGACCGTATCGTATCGCTGCAATTCGAAGCGCGGTTTCGCAATGCGCCGTGGCCGCTGTTGCCGTCGAGCGCCGGACGTATCTACTGGGAGTACGGCGGCGAAGACTTCAACCCCAGCAGCGTGATCCCGGCCGTACCCCAGATCTCGGCACCGGCATCGGTCATCGGTCTGGAACTGCTCTCGCCCCGCTGGGATCTGGTCGGTGAGTACGCCGAGTTGCGGCACCCCACGGTACTGTGGTACTCCAACACCGGGTTCACCGATGGCTACGCGCACCACGGCTGGGTGATCGGCCATCCGGTCGGCGGCGCGGGGGAATCGTTCACGCTGCTGGCGCGGTGGCGGCCACGCGCGACGGCCTGGGAACTGGAACTGGGCGGTCGCCGGACAGCTTGGGCCATGCCCGGCCGGCTCGCCAATGAAGCCACGCACTGGCTCGCCTTCGGCCGTTGGCGCCGAACCTGGGGCAGGTTGCGCTGGGAACTGGGTGCAGATTGGTGGCGGGAGGAGGTCTGGCCGACAGCTCAGCCGGATAGTCGCACCAGCGACGACCGCGTGGCCTTGAGCTTCGGTACCTCCTTCTAGCCTGCTGTTGCTTTCGCACGCCGAATCGGCCTGGCCCCTCGGATCGGCAGCGACGAGAACGCTCAGGGAGCCTGTCACGCTGGTGCCTACTCGGAAACATATAACCCACCATTTAAGTAAGGATTACGAGATATTTGCCGTGGTCCGATACTCCCCGGTCCGGTAATATTCGCCACTGGCGAATTCGGACCCGCCGCCGACGGCCGGTTCGCCCCAGCACTGCCGGCATCACCTCGCGCCACAGGATAGACACAGGATAAACACGGGAGAACACGGTATGAATCCGGCCGACTTGATACCCGTACCGGATGCCATTCCGGTCAGCTACCAGTGGCTGCAAGTCCTGTTGATCGCGACGTTCGTGGTCCACCTGTTGTTGATGAACGCGATGCTCGGCGGCTCTATCATCGCGCTGCTGGCCAGCTTGAAGGGGGACGACCGCAGTCTGCCGATCGCCCGCGACGCCGCCAGCAAGATCCCCTTCACGGTGGCTTTTGCGGTCAACGCCGGCGTGGCGCCCCTCTTGTTCCTGCAGGTGCTGTACGGACATCTCGTCTACACCAGCTCGATCCTGATGGGGGCTTACTGGTTGTCGGTCATCCTGCTGCTCTTGATCGCCTACTACTGCCTCTATCTCTTCTATTTCAAATTCGATGCGGTCGGTAGGGGGCGAACGCTGTTGATCGCATTGCCGACACTTCTGCTGCTGTTGATCGCCTTCTTGTTCACCAACAACTGGACTCTCGCGTTGGCGCCCGAGCGGTGGAGCGGTTACTTCGCCCGGCCCGGCGGCGTACTGCTGAATCTCTCCGAGCCGACTCTCTGGCCCCGGTACTTGCACTTCGTCGTCGGCTCGCTGGCGGTCGGTGGGTTGTTCGTGGCACTGTTGTGGACACGCCGGGCACGTCGCGGTGTGCCGGCTGCGCAGGAGAAAGTCGCCGTCGGTCTACGCTGGTTCACCCACGCGACCATCGCGCAGATCTTCCTGGGGTCGTGGTGGTTGATGGCCCTGCGTGTCGAC
>JAUVBS010000180.1 GCA_030591105.1 bacterium
AAGACCTGTTTCTTGTTGCGCAGGTTGCTCAGGGCCCGGATCAGGTGGTTACGGGTCGTGGCAGGCTCGATGACGTCGTCGAGATAACCCAGGCCGGCGGCGATGTATGGATTGGCGTACGACGCGTTGTACTCGTCGACCAGGCGCTTGCGCTCCGTATCCGGGTCGGCCGCCGCGGCCAGTTCGCGACCAAAGAGGATATTCACTGCACCGTCCGGACCCATCACCGCCAGTTCGGCCTGGGGCCAGGCGACGTTGTAGTCGGCCCGGATATGCTTGCTGTTCATCACGTCGTACGCACCGCCGTAAGCCTTGCGTGTGATGACCGTCAGCTTGGGCACCGTCGCCTCGCAAAAGGCGTACAGCAGTTTTGCGCCGTGCTTGATGATGCCGCCGAACTCCTGATCGGTGCCGGGCAAGAACCCCGGTACGTCCTCGAAGACCACCAGCGGTACGTTGAAACAATCGCAGGTCCGTACGAAACGGGCGCCCTTCTGGCTCGAGAGGATATCCAACACCCCTGCCTGTTGCTTGGGCTGGTTGGCGACGATGCCGACCGGCTGCCCGTCCAGCCGCGCAAATCCACAGATCAAGTTCTGTGCGTGGCGCGGCTGCACCTCCATGAAGTCACCCTCGTCGATCACCAGCCGGATGACCTCGAGCATGTCGTACGGCTTGCGGTGGTCGTCCGGCACGATGCCGTTGAGCTTCTCGTCACGGCGGTCCGGCGTGTCGTTGGGTACGATGCGCGGCGGCTGCTCGAGGTTGTTCTGCGGCAGGAAGCTGAGTAGTCGGCGGGTCATCAACAAACAGTCCTGGTCGCTGGCGGCCATGAAATGGGCCACGCCACTGCGGGTCGAATGCGTGTCCGCGCCGCCGAGTTCCTCGAAGGTCACGTCTTCACCGGTGACCATCGTGATCACGTTCGGTCCGGTCACGAACATGTAGCTGGTCTTGTCGACCATGAGGGTAAAGTCGGTGATCGCCGGGGAGTAGACCGCACCGCCGGCGCACGGCCCGAGGATCGCCGAGATCTGCGGCACGACCCCCGAGGCGATGGTGTTGCGCCAGAATATCTCCGCGTAGCCGGCCAGAGACTTGACCCCTTCCTGGATACGCGCGCCGCCGCTGTCGTTCAATCCGATGACCGGGCAGCCGTTCTCGAGGGCTTGGTCCATAATACGGCAGATCTTCAGCGCGTTCGACTCGCTCATCGAACCACCGAAAACCGTGAAATCTTGCGCGAAGACGTAGATCTGTCGTCCGTCGATCTTGCCGACGCCGGTGACGATGCCGTCGCCGACCGGTTTTCTTTTCTCCATCCCCAACTCGCTGCAGCGATGCGTGACGAAGACCCCGGTTTCGTTGAAACTACCTTCGTCCAACAGCAGGTGAATGCGCTCACGTGCGGTTAGCCGGCCTTTGGCGTGAATCTTGGCGACTCTTTCTTCACCGCCGCCTAGCAACGCCTCGGCGCGCAACTGCTCGAGATGCTCCAGCTTCGACTGGAAATCGTTGGCCATCGGTCACTCCTGTCCGCGGCGATGCGCGGCGAGAGTCAAGGGGAGGGTGCGCAGTCCAGAGACGTATGATCGTAAAGCAGGTATGGGGTAGGGGTCAAGGTGCATACAGTCGCCGCGGTCCAACCTAGGCCTTCTGCTCCATCTGGCGGACCAGGACCCGTTCGATGACCCGTGCTAGCTCGAAATGGCTGACTGGCTTGACAACGAACTCGCGAATACCGAGATCGCGAGCCTGTTGTTCGTTGAAGCTCTCGCGGAAACCGGTGGCCAGAATGACCGGCAAATCGGGCCGGATCGCGATCAGTTCGCGAGCGAGTTTGACCCCCGAAATATGCTGCATGATCTGATCGGTGATGACCACGTCGTATGCGTCTGGCTGGCGTTCGAAATCTGTCAACGCCTGGCGACCATCGGTAAAAATGGTCACCGCGTAGCCGAGTTTTTCTAAACCGGCTTTACCAACGCGTGAGACCATCGGCTCGTCGTCTACGAACAGTACGCGGGCGCGACCCAACGGCGCCACGGCCACCGCGGCCGTTGCTGGCGGCTCGTCACTCTCGATGCTCCAGGCGATCACGGGGAAGAAGATGTCGAATCGTGTGCCGTGGCCCGGTTGGCTGTAGGGGATCGTCGCCCCGTCGTGATCTTCGAGAATACGGTAGACCGTGCTCAGACCGAGACCGAGTCCGGCACCGTCCTTGCGCGCGGAAAAATACGGCTCGAAGATGTGGGAGAGGGTAGCACGGTCCATGCCGCGTCCGTCGTCGCGGACCGAGAGCTGCACGTACTTGCCTGGCTCGAGGTTCGAAGGCACGGCCTCCCGCCAGTTGTCGATCCGGATCTCCTTCAGTCCGATCTCGATGGTGCCGGTGTGTTGCCGCATGGCGTGGTACGCATTGCTACAGAGGATCATCACCAGCTGCTGGATCTGGGTGGCGCTGGCGAGAACGTGGCCGCAGGCGGGGTCGATATCAGCGTTGATCACGACCGTCGGCGGCAAGATGTCGCGCAGAAGTTTCAATACGTCTTGTACGACCGTCTGGGCCTGTAGCGGTTTGCGTTGCTGGTCCGCCTGGCCGTAGAAATCACTCAACTCCTTGATCAGCTCGGCACCTAATTGTCCGGCTCCGAGTACCTGCTCGAGGTCGCGATACTGTGTGCTGTCGCGGTGCACTTCGCCCATGACCAGGCGCGTGTTGCCGTTGATCACCGAGAGGAGGTTGTTGAAGTTGTGGGCGATGTTGCCGGCGAGGATCCCCACCGCCTCCATCTTGCGGGCCTGGTGTAGTTGGTCGGTCAGCTGACGCGAACGGCGTCGTTCCGATTCGAGGTTCCGGGTCAGCCGGCGCTGACCGAACCAGCCGACCACCAGCGCCGCCATCGCTGTCAAGAAGAGAACAGCCAAAACGGCCAAGAGCCAGGCGGGCACCGTGCTGAGGACAGCCGACATTTCAAGAGCCTCCCACCCGTTAGGTACGGACTTCGGACCGATAGCGTGTCCACTGCGGCGGTCCGCTGGCCGCGGACGTCTGGGCTGCGAGTCCGCCGTCGTCGGTCGACGTTAACCTGCAGTACTCATCAAGAGCCTGGTGCAGAGGCCTGGGATGAAGTCTGACGGCACTTTTCCGCGACGACCACTCACCCATAGTCCGGGTTATCGGTGGCGACGGTCCCCTACGCTAAATGATAGAGACATTGTCATGGCCGTCGCCAGGTAAAATTCGGTAATCCCTGCTGCGGCGCCGATGTACTGGACCGTAAGATCCGGAATCGAACCGCCGCCCCGCGCCGGCAAACTGCGATTGCGGACATCTGCTGGGCCTGTTAGGGTCTGCGGAAGTGGCGGTAACCTCGACTACGCCGGCTGTCTCGGTAATCCTGCACGGAAGGGAACAACACCTTGGCCTACCACAATCTGCTGATCGAGACCGCTGATTCGATCGCCACGCTGACGGTGAACCGACCGGACAAGCTCAACGCTCTCAACGGTGAAACCATCGAGGAACTTCACGCTTGTGTCAACGCGTTGCGCGGTGACGCGGCGGTGCGGGTCGTTGTGATCACCGGTGCCGGTCAGAAGGCCTTCGTCGCCGGCGCCGACATCGAGGAGCTCTCACAGCTGACCGCCGTGATGGCCGAGACCCTTGCCACCCGGGGGCAGGAATTGATGTGGAAGATAGAGAACCTGGGTAAGCCGGTCATCGCCGCGGTCAACGGTTACGCCCTCGGTGGCGGCTGTGAACTGGCGCTCGCCTGCAACTTCCGCTACGCCTCGAGCAATGCCCAGCTCGGCCTACCCGAAACCGGTCTCGGGCTGATTCCGGGTTACGGCGGTACGCAACGGCTGCCGCGCTTGATCGGCCGGGGACGGGCGTGCGAGATGATTCTGACCGGCACGACGTTGACTGCAGAACAGGCACTGGCTGCCGGTCTGGTCAACCGGGTGTTAGAGCCGCCGCAACTACTGCCGGCGGTTCTGGAAGTCGCCGGTGCGCTGGCGAGCAGATCGACCGGTACGTTGCGGTTGGCCCTCAAAGCGATCAACGAGGGGGCCAACATGACTCTCGATGCCGCTTGTAGGTTGGAGTCGGCCCTGTTCGGTGTGTGTGGTGGCAGTGACGATGCGCGCGAGGGGTGCGCCGCGTTTCTCGAGAAGCGCAAACCGAAATTCGGCAACAGTTAGCCCGGACTATGAGCGCGGCTGAAGCGGCGTACCATCGGTTGCCGGCGGTGTTATCGTCGTATCCAAAGGGTACGGGATCGGACATAACCGGTCCCGCGTAACTAGTTCTTTCTAACCCGTTGCTCAGTGACTATTTTTGGCTGACGAACAGCGTGATCATCAGCCTGCCGAGGTGAAATTCATGACCGACAAGACCACGCTCACCGAGCCTCTTCTGGAGATCGATCCAGAACTCTGTAAGGGATGCCAACTCTGCCTGGCGGTCTGCCCCAAGAGCGTGATCGCGGTCAGCGACAAGCTCAATAGCTCGAGCTACCACCCGGCCTACTACCTGGGTGCCGACTGCAACGGCTGCGGGCTCTGTTTCTACGCCTGTCCCGAACCGGGCGCCATCCGTGTCGTCAAACCGTAATCGGCCCAACCCGATCGGGGGATAGTCCATGGCCAGACAGTTCATGAAGGGCAACGACGCGATCATCGTCGGGGCACTTGCTGCGGGTTGCCGAGCCTACTACGGCTACCCGATTACCCCTGCGAGTGAGATTGCCCACGCGGCTTCTCTGCACTTCCCGGCCCTCGGTGGCGCCTTCATCCAGGCCGAGAGCGAGGTGGCTGCGATCAACATGGTGTATGGAACCGCCGGCATGGGTATCCGCACCATGACCGCTTCTTCGAGCCCCGGGTTCAGTCTCAAGCAGGAGGGGCTCTCGTACGCCGCCGGTTCGGAGCTGCCGTTGGTCGTGGTGAACATCGACCGCGGCGGGCCCGGCCTGGGCAACATCGCGCCGGAGCAGGCGGATTACTTCCAGGTCACCAAGGGCGGTGGTCACGGCAACTACCGTCTGATCGCTCTGGCACCCAACGGGGCGCAGGAGATGTGTGATCTGACCATGCTCGCCTTCGATCTGGCCGACAAGTACCGCAATCCGGCTTGTATCCTGGCCGACGGCATCACCGGACAGATGATGGAGGCGGTCGAGATTCCCCAAGCGAAACCGCTGGCATACGACCATACCGATTGGGCGGTGCGCGGTGATGCCGCCACCAGCAAGAA
>JAUVBS010000422.1 GCA_030591105.1 bacterium
TGTACGCCATCCGGGCTCCCGAGGTCTGGGAGCAGTACGGCTATACCGGTGCTGGACGCCTGATCGCCAGTCTCGACACCGGTGTCGACGGTAGTCACCCGGCTCTGACGAATCGCTGGCGCGGCAATTTCCATCCCCACGCGGAATGCTGGCTCGACGTTTTGGACAACGGTACGACCACGCCGCAGGACTTCCACGGCCACGGCACCCACACGACCGGGACCATGACCGGTGTGGCACCGGGTGACACCATCGGTGTGGCTTGGGGAGCGCAGTGGATCGCCGCGAACGCCATCGATCAGGGCGTCAGCTCCGACTTCGACAACGACATTCTCCTTTGCTTCCAGTGGTTTGCCGATCCTGATGGCGACCCGTTTACCGTCGATGATGTGCCCGACGTGGTGCAGAACTCCTGGGGCATCAACGAGGGCTTTCCCGGTGGCTACACCGATTGCGATAGCCGGTGGTGGGCTGTGATCGACAACTGCGAAGCTGCCGGCGTGGCTGTGATCTGGGCGGCTGGCAACGAGGGTCCTAGCGGGCATTCGCTGCGCTCGCCGGCGGATCGGGCCACCACACTGTACAACTGCTTTTCCGTTGGCGCGGTCAACGCCACCGACTACGGCTGGCCGTATCCCATTGCGAGTTTCTCCAGCCGCGGTCCGAGCGGATGTCCGGGCCTGCCGCCCGAGAACCTCATCAAGCCGGAAGTCGCCGCCCCTGGTGTGAACGTCTACTCGTCGGTACCCGGCGGTGGCTACGCAGGTGGCTGGAGTGGTACGTCCATGGCTGGACCGCATGTGGCCGGCATCGTGGCGTTACTGCGCCAGGCCAACCCGGACCTCGAGGTCGACACCATCAAGCAGATCTTGATGATGAGCTCCCGCGACGAGGGAGACCCCGGTGAGGACAACATCTACGGCCACGGTTTCGTCGACGCGCTGGCCGCGGTGGAGCTGGCCGTGCAGGGCTTCGGGCGCATGGAAGGTTATGTACGCAACGCCAGCTACCAGGACGCGCCGCTTCCCGGTGCTGAGGTGAGCCTGGCCGAGCGGGGCTTCAGCTTCGAGTCGGATGAGACCGGGTTCTACAGCGGTCTGGCTGCCGCCGACGTTTATGACGTGGTCGTCAGCGCCGAGGGCTTCGCTGACTTCACGACCACGGTGGAGGTCGTCAGTGACCAGACCACCACGGTGAACTTCGAACTGACCGACATCGCCGGTCCGCAGTTCCTGCAGGTGTCCGATCCGGTATCGACATCCGATACCGTCGGTCCCTACGTGATCGCGGCCGAGGTGATCGATGCCAGCACGGTCGCCGGGGTGATGTTGTATTACCGGTTCGGCAACGGTTCGTGGCAGACGGCGCCGATGACGTTCGACGGCGAGGCCTATGCCGCCGCGATTCCAGGTCAGCCGGCACACACCCGCATCGACTTCTACGTCGAGGCTGAGGACGGGATCGGTTTGACGAGCGTCTATCCCGATGATGCTCCCGGGACAGTGCTGTCGTTGTTCATCACCGAAGAGATGTACGCTTACGAGATGGAAGATCCGGGTGACCAGGCGTGGCAGATGGGTGTAACGTCGGACGATGCGGACTCCGGCCTGTGGATACGCGACGATCCGGTCGGGACCACCTATTACGATCTGGTCATACAGCCGGACGACGATCACACCCCGGATCCGGGTGTGAAGTGCTTCGTGACCGGTAACGCCAACCCCGGTGACGGTCCGGGTGAGAACGACGTCGACCACGGCTGCACCACACTGGTCAGTCCTCTCTTCGACCTGGCGGATGCCACGCGGGCCTTCGTCACGTACTGGCGCTGGTATGGCGAGGGCGGTAACTCCACCGACGACGATTTCGTGGTCGAAGTGTCCGATGACGGTGGCGCCACCTGGGCCGAGCTGGAGCGGGTACCCGACGCGCGCAACTGGTGGGAACGTGTCGCCGTCGATTTGGCCGATGTCGTCACACTGACCGACCAGATCCAGTTCCGTTTCCTGGCGTGTGACGAGAACACCCAGGCTCTGGTCGAAGCGGCAATCGACGATTTCACGGTCGAGACCTTCATCGCGCAAACCACGGCGGCACCTGGCGACGGCGATGCTCCGGTGCGGCCGCTGTTCGTGCTGGGTCAGAACCATCCCAACCCGTTCAACCCGCAGACGACCATCTCGTTTGCGGTGCCTGATGCCGGTCCGGTGCAGCTGACGATCTTCGGCGTGGACGGCCGCAAGGTCGCCACGTTGCTGCAGCGACCGCTGGCGGCCGGAGTGCACGAAGTGACCTGGAACGGTCGGGTCGACAGCGGTCGTCAGATGGCATCGGGGACCTACGTGTACCGGTTGCAGGCTGGGCAGTACGTGGCGATGCGGCGGATGGTGCTCGTCAAATAGTGCCCCAGTATATGGGATGACTGGGTTATGACCTGTTGGCCTTGGAGACGTCGGCCCCCCACATCCAGGTAGAGGGCCCCCCCCCCAATCGGCGCGATAAGGCGGTGGCGGCTATATTCACGAAATACCCCCAATTTTTGTTTGCTAAAACCCAAAAAATGTACATTAAAA
>JAUVBS010000109.1 GCA_030591105.1 bacterium
CGGATTGATCCTCTTGAGAACCGCCATGACGACGATCGCCAGTGCGCCGAGGGCCAGCGTCGGCCAGTGTGTGCTGTGCCAGGCGGCCTCGAGGGTTCGCCAAACGGTTTCGTAGTGGTGCTCAGCCTTGTCGATCTCAACTCCGAATAGCTTCGGCAACTGCGAAGTGGCGATGATGATCGCCGCCGCGTTGGTAAAACCGTTCACGACCGGGTGCGACAGGAAGTTCACGATCATGCCGAGTCGCAGCACGCCTAGCGAGAATTGAAACAAACCGACGAGCAGCGCGAGCAGGATCGCATACGCGATGAAGGCATCGCTGCCCGCCGTCGCCAGCGGCGCGAGCGCCGTCGCTGTCATCAGCGAGACGATAGCGACCGGACCGGTGGCAAGCTGATGGCTCGAACCGAACATGGCCGCGACCATCGGCGGCAAGAATGCCGCGTACAGACCGTAGTACGCCGGCAAGTCCGCCAGCTGCGCGTAGGCCATCGACTGCGGGATCAGCACCAGGGCAACGGTCAGGCCGGAGATGAAGTCGGCCTGGACTCCCGCCGGTCCGTAGTGATCGAACCAGCGTACGAAGGGGAAGACGCGTGCCACGGAGTCGCGAACGGATAGACGGTTGGTCTCCGGGGGCGGGCTGCGATCAGGTTCTGTCATGTCCAGTTGTCACTACCTGTTCGAGGTCACCCGACCGTTGCGGACTTTCCGCTGCCGACGGGATCTACAGGACGGCAGTGGTACGCGCTCGTAGTGTCGGCGCCGCGGAAACCCTGCTGGTTTCGCTGTTGATCGTTTAACAGCTTCGGATGATTTAAAACCATTCACACGCGATGAGCAAGACAGACCTTCACGTGGCCGGAAACAATTTTACGGCGGATTACTTGACCGGCACGGGGTGCGACCGGCAGAGAGGCGGCAATTGTCCGCGCGGTCTTCGCGTGCCGTATGACCGTCTGTCGAGCGAGCGTCTGTCGAGCGATGGCTGTCCAGCGACCTCTAGCGCAACCAATCGTCGTAAAGCTGCGGCCGCCGATCGCGTAGGAACAGCCGGCGCGCGTGAGACCGAGCGACCTGGTCCAGGTCGAGATCACAGCTGAGAATCTCCTCGCTCCCTCTTGCCGCTCGGGCGATGACGTTGCCAGCGGGGTCGCAGACGAACGACTCGCCGGCGAATTCGAGCTGAGGTTCCTTGCCGACCCGATTGCAAAGCGCCGTGAAGAATCCGTTCTGAAAAGACGCCACGCGCATCTCGGCCTCGTACAGACCAGCGGGCCATTCATCGACCGCACCGGCTTGCGGAACGACCACTACCTCGGCCCCGGCCAGAGCCAGTGCGCGTGTGTACTCGGGGAAGTGTCGGTCGTAGCAGATGGCGACGCCGACCTTGCCGATGGCGGTATCGTAGACCGGTGCGCCGCGGTCGCCGGGAGTGTAGTAATCTCGCTCGTGAAAGCAGTGATGGTCGGGGACGTGGACCATGCGTGTCTTGCCCAGCAGCTTGCCATCAGCATCGATGACCGGTGAGGCGTCGTAGGTGTGCTCGCCGTCGCGCTCGAATAGATTCAAGACCACCGCGACCTGGTGTCGCGAAGCCAAGGCGGCAAACGCTTCGGTGGTCGGTCCGGGGATCGGTTCGGCCAGATCGGCCACGCTGCCGTCGGCAGGCCGTTGCGGATAGAACGGCTCGAAGGCGAGCTCGGCGAAGCAGATCAGCTGGGCGCCCTGAGCGGCGGCTTTCTCGGCCGCCTCGAGACCTCTGGCGCGGTTGGTCTCCTGGTCCTGCGTGGCCGGTTGCTGGACGAGTGCGATTCTCATGGCTCTCCGTTTCTCTGTCGCTTGCTAGCCCGGATTACTCATGAATCACCCGGGTTAAGGCCGCTCGTGAATCGTCGGGGTTAGTTACGCATCTCAGCTGACGTCCGTCAGTAGATTACGTTGTGCCTTCAAAAATGTGTCCCGCGGCGAATGGCAGTGTGATCGCAGCCTAGGTCAATAATATACGGCCCATAAATCAAGTGCGGACCCCCCGGGGGGTCTTTGTTTGTATCGACAAAAACTTTTAAATATCCAGTATTTATATATTTTACAACACATTGCGTTGATGACAGTAAATCTAACCGCACAATTTCAACCACGTAAACCGCCGCCCCTGGCGGCGTGACACGAAACGGCTGTGCCGTTCCGTCGTGCAGATATTGCGGGATTTGTGTCGGCAACACGGAGTGGAATTGTCGGCAGAGCACGTGCTGCGGGACTCCTCTGGGGGCCTTCATCAAACCGCCCGCTATGCGGACGGTAGTTGATTGTCGTTATCGCGCGCCGTGCAGACCGAGACAAGAATAGACGCAATTCAGAGCCACGACCTGATCGTTATGAGGGGAGGGGGCGTATATACAGGCAAACGCTACCAGTGCCGTAGATACGTACCGTTACCTGCGATTCGTCGCGCCGGCCGGTATCAGTCGAACAAGGCGGCACAAGGGAGGCAGATGCACATGACGGCGAATCCGGCGACCAGTACGGCCCAGAGGGCGTATTTCCGCAGGCCATCCTTGAAGCAGAGCTTGCTCGTGAGTTCGTTGTGGGTCTCGCTCATGGTGACTCCATTCGGCAATGGGGCTCTATCGCTCAGAGTCAGTCGCTCGCGTCGGCTCGAATTCAGGTGGATTCGCTATGGTGTACAGATCGAAGACGCGAGGCCCGTTAGATATATCCTATCGGACAGATAGGATATCAGTCAACAGTTAAGTTTCTGCTATCATATTGGTATCTAATATCAATACGAGCCAGAAGCCCCAAACTCCGCCGCTACCAAGCAGATCGCAACGTAGGCGGCAGAATCTACCGCCTCAAGAAAGCTTCCGCGCCGACCCCGGCCAACCCCTCCCAGTCCGGTTCCTGCCAGGCCAGCAGGGCGTGGCACTTCTCGCAGTCCTGGCTGATTTCATCGCCTGCCTCGCTGATGTGCTCGTCGCTGTGGCAGCGGAAGCAGCCGCCGGTGCCCAGCTCGCCGTCGGCATCGAAGTGCGACAGGTTGCTGGTGTAGGGTCCCCAGGTGATTCCCATGTCGGGGAATACGTTGCGGTCGAGGATTTGCGCCAATTCAGCCGCGGTCGATTCGATGACTGCCAGCAGTGCTGGCAGATCCTCGGGGTGCTCGTTCTGATATATGGCGCGTAGACTTTCGCTCAAGCGCGCGGCCGTGTCGGCGTCGGGCGGCACTTCTCTCAACACCCGTACACTCTCCCGTCTGAGAAACGGGACCGAGCTGTCGAGGCGACCGTTCGCCAGGGCCATGTCCACCGCTGCTTCCGGCAATACGAAGACGTGGGTCGGTCGGTTATGGCAATCGAGGCAGTCCATGACCCGCCACGTACCGACGGTCGAGTCCGGATCCGCACCGTCCTTGAGGTAGCGGATCTCGCCGGCGGCTGTGCGCTGGACGACCTCGACGATGTCCCGACGTTCGCGATCCAGGTGTCGGTAGCGGACCTGGTTCGCCCGGTCGACGTGCCAGTGGATGCCGACCGCGCCACCGCCGGGACTGTCGGGGCCGCCGACGTGCAGCACGTTGGCGGTGACCGTCTCGGTGTTATCGCGGTCCGGTTCGTAGTGCTTGCGGACGACCAGTTTCGAGCCGTGGAACTTGGTTGGCCAGTGGCAGACCTCGCAGGTCTCCCGCGCCGGTCGCAGGTTTTCCACCGGTGAGGGGATCGGCCGGCTGTACGAGTCGGTCAGCACGGCGAAGACCTGGCGGATGCCCGATATCTTTGCCCGCACATACCACGACGCGCCGGTGCCGATGTGGCAGGATACGCACGGCACGTTGGTGTGCGGCGAATCCGTGTACGTCGTCGCCTCCGGTGCCATGACCGTGTGGCAAACGTGTGCGCAGAACTCTGTCGAGTCGGTGAAGTGGTACGCCTCGTAGCTGAACAGCCCGATGCCGAGCAAGAACAAGAATGCCACGATGCTCACGACGGCCGCCTTGCGCACCAATGTCGCGCCGCCGATCTGCACGGCGCTCGGCTGCGGGCCGTACTTCCGCTCGCGTGCGCGGCGCACCGCGCGACCGATGATCAGCAGCAAGACACCCAACACCAGGAACCCTGGCAGTATGAGAAAAGCTATCAGATCGACGTAGGGATTCGACTCTCGCGCGAGGATCAGGTTGTAGATGTACAGGCCGAAGAGCAGCAACATCAGGGAACTCACCGTGACGACGAGTACACTGCCGGCCGCGCTGAACCAGTTATGCCAGAAGAACGGTAACCGTCGGTTGAACCAGTCCTGCAACTTGTCAGTCAAGGTCGGTGTGCCGCGACTCTCGATCTCTGCCATGGTGACGTCCTTTGAACGAGACCTATCAAATCCCATTATTATGAAAGGCTATCATTTCGCGGGCGCGTAGACGAGGGAAAGAACCCTTTTTATTGACGTGGTGGGCGGTACAACCCACCCGCCCGATCCTAACCGATCTCGACAAATAACGGACTTCATTTATCCTATATAGGTTCCCGACCATCCATTCGGGAGCTGTCTCAGCTCTCCGATCTCCATGTGTCCCGAGCAGAAGCAGGCCCCTGTGCGCGACGACAGAACCATGGCCCTTCCTCCGGAGGACGGCAGCGTGGACGCCTCTGACCTGGCGACTGTTGCTGAAGGGGTGACTGTCGCCGCCGATGCGGTCAGCGCTGGCGCCTCGCCCACCACCGCCGCGGCCGAAACGCCGCAGCAGGTCGGGCCTTACCGCCTGGTCCGCCAGATCGGCGAAGGGGGTATGGGGCAGGTTTACGCGGCCGAACAAACTGAACCGATCCGGCGCACAGTCGCGCTGAAGATGGTCAAGCGGGGGATGGACACCAAGGAGTTCATCGCCCGATTCGAGTCGGAGCGGCAGGCCTTGGCGATGATGGATCACCCGTGCATCGCCCGGGTTTTCGATGCCGGCGCCACCGACCGCGGTCGGCCCTATTTCGTCATGGAGTACGTCGATGGTATTCCGATCAATGAGTACTGCGATACCCACCAGCTAGCGGTAAAAGAGCGTCTCAAACTGTTCGTCAGTGTCTGCGAGGGCGTCCAGCACGCCCATCAGAAGGCGATAATCCACCGCGATCTGAAGCCGTCGAACGTGCTGGTCACCGTGGTCGACAGCAAGCCGGTGCCGAAGATCATCGATTTCGGGGTGGCCAAGGCGACCGATCAGTCGCTGACCGACATGACCATGGCTACCGGTATGGGGCAGCTGGTGGGGACGCCGGAGTATATGAGTCCCGAACAGGCCGATCTCAATGGCCAAGGCATCGACACCCGAACCGATGTCTACGCGCTGGGGGTGTTGTTGTACGAATTGCTGGTCGGGCAGCTACCGTTCACGTCCGAGGAGTTGCAAAAGGTCGGCTTTGTCGAGGTGCTCCGCAAGATCCGCGAAGACCAACCACAGCGTCCCAGCACGCGGGTCACGGCGCTGGGCGGCGCGCTGGCCGAGATCGCGCAAAGCCGGCGCAGCGAGCCGGCGGCCCTGCGTAACCAACTGCGTGGCGATCTGGACTGGATCACGATGAAGGCGCTCGAGAAGGAGCGCGAGCGCCGCTACGAGACCGCCAACGCCCTGGCCATGGACATCACACGGCATCTCGAGTTCAAGCCGGTCAGGGCCGGACCGCCGAGCACGGCCTACCGCTTCAAGAAGTTCGTACGGCGTCACCGGACCGGTGTCGCGGCGGGGGCCATCGTCGGCATCGCCGTGATACTCGGTGCGGTCGGGACGACCATCGGTATGATCCGGGCCGTCCGGGCCGAGCGGGTTGCCAGCGAGGAGGCCGAGACCGCTCAGCAGGTTTCCAACTTCCTCGTCGATCTCTTCGAGGTGTCCGATCCGGATCGTGCACGAGGTAACACGATCACCGTGCGGGAGATCCTCGATCAAGGTGCGCAGCGGATCGAGGAGGAGCTCGAGGGGCAGCCACTGACCCAGGCGCGGTTGATGAACACCATCGGCAAGGTCTATCAGAATCTGGGGTTGTACGACGCGGCCGGTCCGCAGCTCGAAACGGCGCTCGCGCTGAGACGCCGAGAGTACGGCAACGACAATATCGACGTGGCAACGAGCCTTGCCGATCTGGCCGACCTGTATATCGACCAGGCTCGCTTCGCCGACGCCGAAGCCATGCTCCAGCAAGCTCTGGCCGTGATGGGGCGGCAGCTCGGTTCCGATCACCTCTCTCTGGCTTCGAGCCTGCACAAGCTCGCCAGCGTCTACCGGCGCGAGGGTAAGTACGAGGTTGCGGCACCACTTTACTACCGCGCGCTGGATCTCCGGATCGTGGCGCTGGGGGTCGAGCACCCCGAAGTCGCGCATAGCTACAACAGTCTGGCGATTCTCCACTGGAACCAAGGCGATTATGAGGAAGCGGAGCGGCTCTACCAGAAAGCCCTGGTCGTCTGGCAGAACGCGTACGGAACCGACCACGCCGACGTCGCCAAGGGACTGAACAATCTCGCCCTGCTCTACCACCAGCTCGAACGTTACCGCGAATCTGAAGCGCTCTACCGACAAGCGGTGGCGATCTACGAGAAAGTACTCGGACCGGAGCACCCACGTCTGGCCACCGCGGTGAACAACCTCGCACTCGTCGCCTACCAGCAGGACCGCCACGCCGAGGCGGCCGACCTTTACCGCCGTGCGCTCGCCATCCGCGAACAGGCCCTCGGGTCGGATCATCCGGACGTTGCCCAGACCCTGAACAACCTGGCGAACCTGCACCGCACGCAGCGGCACTTCGACGACGCGGAGCCGCTCTACCGGCGCGCCCTGGATATCCGTGAGCGAGCGCTCGGCGGCGACCATCCGGACGTCGCCTGGAGCTTACGCGATCTGGGTAAGCTCTATTAAAAACTGGAGAACTTCATTATAAATAGCAGAAGTCAGTCCACCCAGATAGGTATAGATTAAAACAATTAATGCTCCTA
>JAUVBS010000446.1 GCA_030591105.1 bacterium
TCAACCACCGCCGCGGCCTCAACCACCGCCGCGGCCTCAACCACCGCCGCGGCCTCAACCACCGCCGCGGCCTCAACCACCACAGCCGCCTCAACCGCCGCCGCGGCCTCAACCACGGTCGCGGGCGGCGAGACCGAATTCCTCGTCTACGACCGCCTCGTGATCGCCACCGGCGCGAGCGGGCGTCTGATCGACGGCATCGAGCTGGGCGAAGCGGTCAACTGCTTCCACGTCTCCGAAGACGCCGAACCGTTGCGGCGGGGTCTGGAGACTGGCCAGGTCGGCAGTGCAGTGGTGATCGGCGGCGGCTTCGTCGGTGTCGAAGTAGCAGTCGCGCTGGCGGATATGTGGGGTTGCGAGGTCACCCTGCTCGAGGCTGAGGATCGGCTGTTACCCCAGCTACTCGACACGGACATGGCGCGGCTGGTGGCGGCCGAACTCGCTCGGCACGACGTCACCGTGCGGACCGGCACACCGGTCACGGCCGCATGTACGGCCGCTGGGACGGCGCAGGTCACCGCCGCCGGCGAGACCTTGACCGCCGATCGTGCCGTCGTGGCTCTCGGCGTCGTCCCGCAAGTGGCGTTTGCCGCCACGGCGGGTCTGGTGCTCGGCGTGAGCGGTGCATTGGCGGTCGACGAGCAGTTGCGTACGAGCGATCAGTGTGTTTTCGCGGCGGGCGACTGTGTGGAGGTCGTCAATCGGTTGACCGGGCAGCCGTGCTACGTGCCGCTGGGTTCGCTGGCCAACAAGCAAGGGCGCGTGGTCGGGGACAATATTGCAGCCGACAGTGCTGCCGATGCCGGCAGCGAAGCGGCCACCGGTTCGGCGCCTGCGAGCAGTGTTCGCTTCGGTCCGGTGGTCGGCAGCTCCTGCTTGAAGGTTTTCGACCTCAATGTGGCGGCCACTGGCTTGAGTGAGACGGCGGCGGCGCAAGCGGGCCTGCGTGCGCGCGCGATCTGGGGTACGTTCTACGACGTGGCCCACTATTACCCCGAGCACAGCGAGCTCTATTTGAAACTCGTGTACGAGGAAGATACGCAGCGCTTGCTCGGGTTGCAGGTGCTCGGTCCCGGCGCCGCGGTCAAGCGGGTCGATGTGTTCGCCTCGCTCCTGCAACGCGACGGCAAGCTGACCGATCTGGTCGATCTGGAATTCTGTTATGCGCCGCCGTACAACGCGGCTCTCGATCCGTTGCACGGTCTGGGCTGTGCGGCGCTGAACCGCGAGGAGGCGGACGTGATCCCGGTCGGCCCCTTCACCGATGCGGACGGGCGGGCCGTCATCGACGTGCGTTCGGCGGCTGAGATGGCTGCCAATCCGTGCGACCTGCCGGAGGTCATGCACGTGCCCAGCGAGCAACTACGTGAGCGCGTGGCCGACTTGCCACGCGACAGACCTTTGCTGATCGTATGCGAGAAAGGACCGCGCTCGGCCGAGACGGCGCGTTGGCTGCTGGCCGAGGGCTATCGCGACGTGGTCTACCTCGCCGGCGGTACGGCGCTGCGATCGCGGGCCCGCTAGAGAACGATGCACAGCAAGCGACAACAACCCGAACCGCCCCACGAGCCTCGCCATCCCAGCGTGGATCCCGAGATATCGGTCTACGCCGAGAGTGACATCGAACTACTCGCGCCGGGCAACAAGCTGGTGGTCGTCGGTTACAACCATCGGACAGCCGATCTCTCTGTCCGCTCGCGTTTCGCCATCGCTTCCGAAGACCTGCCGCATCTGACCCGGAACTTCAAGCAGTTGCCCGGCGTGGGCGGCTGCGTGTTGCTGACCACCTGTAACCGGGTCGAGGCGTATCTGGAGATCCGATCGGAGGCGGAGGCGGAGGCTGCGTTCGTCGAATTGCTCGGCGGCCATGATCTCACCGGACGCGATGCCCTTGCCCGCACGCTCTTCTGCCGCAGCGATACAACCGCAGTCAAGCATTTGCTACGTGTAACCGCGGGGCTCGATTCGATGGTTATGGGCGATGCGCAGATCCTCGGCCAGGCCAGGCAGGCGTACCGGGACGCGTGTGCCTTCGGCACCGCCAGTCCGATTCTGCACAAGGTTTTCCACCACGCGTTTCGCTGCGCCAAGCAGATCCGCACCGACACCGAACTGGACGGCGCGCAGTCGGTGGCGGGTGCCGCCATGGCCTTGCTCGCACAGACGGTCGGCGGGCTGCGTGGGCGCCGATTCCTGCTGGTCGGTGTGAACGAGATGACGCGCACCGCGGGCCGGCGACTGGTCAAAGCTGGCGCCGCGCGTATCGACGTCTGCAATCGCACTTACGAACGCGGGCGCGAGCTGGCAGACGGGTTGGCGAAGGGGCCGACTGCTGGGCGAGCCGCCGCCCCGAACATCGAGGCGATTCCGTGGGCACAGTTGATGGAGGCGGTCGGTCAGGTCGACGCCGTGATCA
>JAUVBS010000154.1 GCA_030591105.1 bacterium
ATCAGGCCGCCGTTCGGCCAGAGACGGGCGACGACGACGACCAGTACCGGCAGGGCCATCATCAAGCCGAGAAAGATCAGACGGCGGCGGCGCGCCAGCTCGCGGAACGAGTACCAGGCGATCCACGCCGCGGCGGGTATACTCGGCAGCGGCGGCGGTAAGCCCGCTGCACCGTGGAGGTTCGCCGCGCCGACCGCTTCCGCTCCAGACGGCGTGCCGCCTGTTGCGTGAGCCGGTCCGTTGGTCGGATTCTGCTCGCTCGCTGTCAAAACTGACCTCCGCACCCTGGGCGTTAACTCGTCAAGTAAGCAAAGACCGCCTCGAGGTTGTCATCGAGGGTATGGATCTCCTCGACCGCCAAGTCGTTGGCGAGGATCCAGCCCGGCAAGCAACGGTAGAAATCCACCACGCGATCGGTACGCGCAATGACCTGTCCGGCGTCGCCGACCTCCAGGCTGACGACGTGTTCTTGGCGGACCAGGAACGCGGCCAGCTCGCGGGGCCGCGGCGACACGAGCGCGACGGTGGTCGGGTGTTCGGGGATGAGGTCGCGGATCTCGGTCACGTCGCCTTCGGCGAGGACTCGCCCGCGGTGGATCAGGATGATCTGCCGGGTCATCTCCTCCACTTCGGGCAGAATGTGGCTCGAGACCAGAACGGTCCGGCCTTGCGCGCCCAGCTCCTGGACCAGTTCGATGGTCTGCTTGCGCGAAACCGGGTCCATGCCGTTGAGCGGTTCGTCCATGAAGACGACGTCCGGATCGTGGGCCAGCGCTTGCGCCAGCTTGATCTTCTGACGCATCCCCTTGGAGTAGCCGCCGAGCCGGCGGTTGCCGGCCTCGACCAGGTTGAAGCGCGCGAGCCACCGTTCGGTCCTCTGCCGCGCCTGTTGGCCGCCGAATCCCATCAACCGCAGCATGAGCACGAGGAACTCCCGCCCGGTCATCCAGTCCGGTAGCGCATCGCTCTCGGGGCAGAAACCGAGACGGCGGAACAGGCCGGGGTGATCGCGCAGCCGGTGACCAAACAGACGCACCTCGCCGTGGCTCGGCTCGATCAGTCCGGCCAGCAGCTTGAACAGTGTCGTCTTGCCCGCTCCGTTCTCACCGAGCAGACCGACGACACCGCTGCCTACGGTCAGACTGCAATCACCGACGGCGATCACCTCGCCGAACCATTTGGCCACCCGGTCCGCCTGCAGCCGCACCGTATCGTTACCCACCGACGCGGCGTTCACGAGACCACCTCCACCGGACGCACGAACCGCCGCAGGATCAGCAGCGCCAGAACGGCGTACAGAAGCGTCAAGAACATGCTCACGACCGGCGGGATATCCAGCCGCGGCTCGGTGCCCAGCAACAGCGATCCCGCGTTGTGGTACTGCCCGGCGAAATTGAGAAACTCGAGCCAATTGAAACCGCCGGCCGCGAACAGCGCGCTGATCGCTTCGGAACCCATGAACAAGATGGTCCACCACACGGTGATGAAGATCGTCCGCTTGCCGACCGATGAAAACGCCAGCAGCACCAGGCTCATCCCCACGCCAGCGAACAGACAGAAGAGTGTCGTCTGCAGTGGAATCACAACGAGCGTATTGACGCCGGTGGTTCCCGCCGACACGAGATAGCCGAACACACAGAGCGCGTACACCGGAAACAAGGTCACGCAGAGGTAATAGAACAGGACGATCAGTGTCTTGCCCGCGATGTAGTCGAACATACCGAGCGGACGCGAGAAGTAGAGCGCCAGACCGTTGTCGCGTCGGTCCATGGCGATCAACCGCGCGCCGACAATGGCCATCAGCAGAAAGACGAAAAAGCGCTGCCCCTCGATGAAAGCGAGCACACCGTCGCCGCTGAGGCTCGCCCACCCCCCGCCGAGCAGATCGAGCAGATTGCCGGTTCTCGCCTTGACGTAGATGATCGTCCCCTTGACCACCGCCGGGATCCAGGCCAGTACCAGCAACAAGAGGAACCAACGGCTGCGTAACGGCTCGGTGATACCGCGCCGGGCAATGACCCACCACGGCGGGTAGGTCCGGCCACCGGTCGACTCCCAATGCGTGTAGCCGCGTTCATAGACGGGCATAGTCGGCTCCTGCTCGAGCGAGGCGGTTCAGCGACTTTCGTTGGTATCGATCAGCTCGTAAAACGTATCGGCCAGCGAGATCGGTCGGCGCCGCAAACGGCGCGGCGCATAGTCGGTCCGTTGGGCCACAGCCAGGATACGACGGGCGCCCGCCGCCGTACGCAGGTGATCATCCTGACCAACGCCATCCTCACTCGTGCGACCTTCACCGCCGGCGACTTCGTCGTCGGAGTCACCGCCGCAGTCGAGCGTCACCAGGATGAGCCGGCCGTCCCGCTCGACCGACACCGCCTCGGCTCGCAGCGCGGTGAGGAAGGCCTCCTCGGGGCCAAAACCCTCGACCTCGAAGACTTGACGCCGGGCTGTGTCCGCGGTAACCGACTGGTGGGCCAGCAGTTTCCCTTCACGCAGAACCAGGATCTCGCGACAGACCGCCTCGACATCCGCCAGCAGATGCGTCGAAAGGATCACGCCGAACCCCTTGTGGCCGGCGAGGTCACCGACCAGTTCGAGAATGGCGACGCGACCTTTGGGATCGAGTCCGCTGGTCGGTTCGTCGAGCAGCAACCACTGCGGGTCGTGGACGAGCGCCGTGGCCAGTTTCAGGCGTTGCCGCATACCCTGGCTATAGGTTTGGCACGGACGGTACCGCTCGTCGGCCAGCCCGACGTAGTGTAATACCTCGTGGGCGCGCTGCATCGCATCGCGGGTCGGCATACCCGCCAATTCGCCCATGTAGGCCACGAGCGCAACACCACTCATACCCTCGATCACACCACCCCGCTCTGGCATCCAACCGAGACGGGCGCGGACACTGCGCGCCTCGCGCGCCATGTCCAGGCCGAGGACCGAGACCTTGCCCGGCGGCACGCGTAGATGCCCCAGCAGAGCACGCAACAGGGTGGTCTTGCCCGATCCGTTGGGTCCCAACAGTCCGATGGCATTCTTCTGCAGCGTGAACGACACGCCCTGCAGAACCGGGTCGCGCAGATAGGCAAACGTCAGATCATCGACCACGATACGCGTATCGGTCTGGCCCTGGTCCGTCCGGTTGACATTGTCGCGTGAGCTGTCCATTATCGACTTTCGCGAACAGTGACGTAGTTCGGGTTAGATAACGTACTGTCGTCCCGATTGTTTCAGTTCCGTCGGCGGCTGGGAACTCTTTTCTCCCGACGCTGCCGACCACCGAAGCAGCGAGGAACGGCCCGGAATTCGCCGCAGGAGTTCCGGATGCAGCGGGGGAGGTCCCGATGAGCCAGTCCCGGATCCTGACCGCCGAATCGGTCACAGCCGGTCACGCCGACAAGCTGTGCGACCTGATCGCCGATTCGATTCTCGACGCGATTCTCACCCGAGACCGATTCGCACGGGTCTCTTGCGAGGTTCTCGTCACCACCGGCATGGTGGTCGTCACCGGCCAGATCACGACCAAGAGCTACGTCGACATCAACAACGTCGTGCGCGAGACGGTCCGCCAAGTCGGCTACAACGACCCGATCATCGGCTTCGATCATAATAGCTGCGCGGTGGTGGTCATGCTCGAGGAGCAGTCCGAGGACGTGGCGATCGGCGTCGACCGCAAGGGCGCTGGAGACCAGGGTGTCGTCATCGGTTACGCCACCGACGAAGGCCGCGCGCTCCCCATCGACATGCACTTCATGCCGACGGCGGCGTTCCTGGCCAACCGCCTGGCCGAACGGCTGGCCGCGGTACGCGAGGCTGGCAAGATCTCTTACCTCTACCCCGACGGCAAGGTCCAGGTCTCGGTCCGCTACGAAGGAGACAAGCCGACCGCACTGACCAACGTGATCGTCTCGGCCCACCACCACGTCGGCACCGACCTGGCGCGTTTGCGACGAGATCTGAAACGAGTAGTCGTCAAGTCGGTCCTCGAACCGACCGGCCTGCTCACCAAGGAGACCGAGATCCTGATCAACCCGGTCGGCCCGTTCGCCGAGGGCGGCCCGCGCGCCGACGCCGGCCTGAGCGGCCGCAAGATCACCGTCGACTGTTACGGCAGCGCCTGCCCCCACGGCGGCAGCGCGTTGAGCGGCAAGGACCCGACCAAGCCCGACCGCAGCGGTGCCTACGGTGCCCGCTGGGTAGCCAAGAATCTGGTCGCCGCCGGCCTGGCTCGCCGTTGCTCCGTGGAGATCGCCTACGTGATCGGTCTGCCGCAACCGATCGCCGTCGAAGTCGACAGTTACGGCACCGGCCGCTTGCGTGATGACCGTCTGAGCAAGCTGGTACGCGAGCAGTTCGACCTCTCCCCCGCCGGAGTGATCGAAAACCTCGATCTGCGCCGACCGATCTATGCCCAGACCGCCACCTACGGTCATTTCGGGCGGGTAGGCAGTGATTTCACTTGGGAATCGCTCAGCCATCTCGACCGCCTCAGCGGCCTGGCGCCGCGGCGACGGACCACCGCTGGCCGCGGCAGCGGTAGCAAAGCCGGCAGCGGCAAGAGCGGCAGTAAACGCACCCGGGCGCGTACCGGTAAAGGAGACAAGCGATGAAGCATGAACAACGCCAGCCGGGATTCGCCACACTCTGCATCCACGGGAAGAAACACCTGGACAAGCACGAGGGTCAGGTGCCGATCCGCGCCGTGAGCACACCGATCTTCCAGAGTTCGACCTTCGCCTTCCGCAACGCCGATCACGGCGCGGCGATCTTCGCCGGCGAGGATGACGGCTACGTCTACACGCGCCTGGGCAACCCGACCCAGAGTGCGCTCGAGTCCGAGCTGGCCTACCTCGAACGGGGGGAAGCGGCGCTGGCACTGGCCAGCGGCATGGCGGCAGCCACCACTGCGGTGTTGAACTGCTGCGTGAGCGGCGATCACATCGTGGCCGGCGATACGCTCTACGGCGGCACCCACCAGCTTTTCACCCAGACCCTGCCGCGGATGGGAATCACCGTGACGGAAGTCGATGCCCGTGATCCGCAAAACTTCGCCGATGCGATCACCGACCGCACGCGCTTGATCTACCTCGAGAGCCCCGCCAATCCGACTCTGGTCTTGACCGATATCGCCGCGGTGGCTGACCTGGCCCACGCGCGAGAGATCCCGGTACTGGTCGATAATACTTTTTGTACACCATACCTGCAGAGCCCGCTGGCGCTCGGTGCCGACATCGTATTGCACTCGGCGACGAAGTACATCGGCGGCCACGGCGACACGGTGGCGGGCATCCTGGTCGGCAAGCAGGACTGGATGACACGAGCACGTATGGAGGTCCTACGCGATATTGGCGGTTGCATCTCGCCGTTCAACGCCTGGCTACTGCTGCGCGGTTTGAAAACCTTACCGGTGCGGATGGACCGGCACTGTGAAAATGCGCTGGAGCTGGCGCAGTTCCTCAGTTACCACCCGAAGGTGACCGAGGTGATCTACCCTGGGCTGAAGACCCATCCGCAACACGCACTGGTTTGCACGCAGCAGCGTGGCTATGGCGGCATGCTCAGCTTTCTGGTCGCCGGAGGACGCGAGGCGGGCAAGGTGGTCATGGATGCGGTCGAACTGTGCACCCTGGCGGTCAGCCTCGGTGACGTCGACACCCTGATCGAGCATCCGGCCACCATGACCCACTCCACCTACAGCGAGGACGAACTGCGCACCGTCGGCATCGACCCGGCGATGATCCGGGTATCGGTAGGGCTGGAAAACATCGAGGACATCAT
>JAUVBS010000054.1 GCA_030591105.1 bacterium
AGCATCTGCTCACCCTGGATCCGCTTCCCATACACGCTCGTAGCCATGCGCACGCCCTCGAACAGGCCGAAGCGCATACGCCAGGCACCGGCCAGGTCACTTTCGACAACATCGTCCCGTTGCTGCTGGTTCTCGCCGATCCGTTTTCTGAGCGACCCGCGTAAGGACAGTGCGTGGAGCAGGAAGCCGGTGGTGATGTCGTCCTTGATCGCGCTCGCCTGCACAGACCGGGTGTCGCGCTTGTTGATGTTTTTCAAGCCGGCGGTGTTGACGGTGCGGTCTTCTCGCCAGTTCCAGGTACCGCCGGCGGAGAACCGTAAGGGGAGTAGAGTACCGCTGCCGTAGTTGAGCGACATGTCGCGGGCCTCGATCTCCTTCTCCTGCCTGCGGTAGGTATCGACGGAATAGCCGAGCCGGGTGTTGGCGCTCGACCCCGCCCGCATCGCCAGATTGTCGTCCCAGCTGAGGAAGTAGCGCCACAGGCGCACTTCGGCGGTAAGTCCGGCGCGGGGTTTGTGGGTCCAGTTGACGATCAGCGGCCGAGCCTCTGCCGGCTCCGAAATTCCCTGGCGGGCGAGCCCCTGCAAGGCGGGGTTGGTCGGCGTCGTCTCGGTGGTGTCAGCAACGGCCGCGGCACCGACGCTATCGACGGCGGCGGTCGCCGAGTCGGCTTCGGCGGTCTGGGCATTCGCCGCGCTGGCGGTTACCACAGCACCGCATACGAGCAGCGCCGCGAAGGTCCACCGAACCGCCCGGGTCACCGGTTTTCCTCCGCGCCGAGGCGCTCGGCGAGCCGATGCCAGACGGCGAGTTCGAGTTGTTCCGGCCGCTGGTCGGGATTGAAACCGACGCCAGCCGCCAGCGTATTGACCTCCGAACTGGTCAAATTGTAGCTGGAACGCAACAAGGTACCCACCTGCTTGCGGCGCTGTGCGAACAATTTCTTGACGGTCGACCGTAGACGGCGGTACTGCGCATCGGACCAGTCGCCATACGGAGTGAGCTGGACCACAGCCGACGCCACATCGGGCTGGGGCCAGAACACGGTCGGCGGCACGCTGCGTAGTCGGGTCATTGTGAACAGAGAACCGAGCAGGACCGCCAGAACGCCGAACTGGCGGCCGCCAGGCGCGGCGGTCAAACGGTCGGCAACTTCTTTCTGGACCATGAAGATCGCTCCGGCGATGCGGCGGCGCGCCTGCGCCAGTGCGAACAGGACCTCGCTGGTCAATACATAAGGTAGATTCCCCACAACTACTGGTTTCCCAACGAGTTGGGCAATGGTCGCCTCCCAGTCGAGATGGGCCAGATCCTGTTCCACGAGGGTAAAGCCCGGCCGGTCACCGAACTCGCCACGCAGAAGCTGGCAGAGGTTGCGGTCGACCTCGACCGCGATCACCCTCGCCCCTCCGTCGAGTAGCGGTCCAGTCAGGGCGCCGCCACCCGCTCCAAGCTCGAGCAGCTCGCTGCCCAGAGCCAGACAGTCCGCGGCAATCGCCCGAGCCAGGTTGCCGTCGGTCAAGAAATGCTGACCGCGGCGTTTCACCGGGCGGATACCGTATTCCCTCAGCAAGGCCAGCTGACTGAGGCTCACACGCTACCTTTCAATTGTGCTGTCTTGCTACCATCGGTAAGTTGTTGCAAGGGGCGTACCTGCTTGGCTTTACCGACCGATCGAAATATTCGTCGCGGTCACGAACCGGGTGCGGTCCCGAATAGTCGGGCGAAGTTGGCGTCGGTACGGCGTTCCAGTTCGTCGCGTCCGATCCCCAGGACCTCCGCCAAGGCGCCCGCCGTATGGGTCAGATACGCCGGTTCGTTCCGGCCACCACGGTGCGGAACCGGCGGCAGCCAGGGGGCGTCGGTCTCCAGCAGGACTTCATCGGGACTGACCGGCGCTAGTATACCCGGCAGCCGGCTGTTCTTGTAGGTCACCGGCCCGCCGATCCCCAGCAATAGACCGTGCTTTTGGGCCCAGGCCACGGTCTGGTCATCGCCGGCGAACGCATGCAGAACCGCACCACACCGGGGCAAGCCGACCGTCTCGACCAGCGACCGTACCTCGGTATACGCGTCGCGGATGTGAAATACCACCGGTAGTCCCACCTCCTGCGCCAGTTGTAGCTGGGCGACGAGCGCGGCGCGCTGGGCCGGCCGCGGCGACAGGTCGCGGTAAAAGTCCAGTCCGATCTCACCTACTGCGGCGACCCGCGGATCGCCACACAGCTCACGCAACCGATCCAGCACCCGTAAACCGGCAGGGGTGATATTTCCGTCCGCGTCGGCAACCGAGGACGCATCGTGGGGATGAACCCCCACAGTGGCCAGGATCCGCTCGTCCCGTCGCGCGAGAGCCACCGACTCCTCGCTGCTGGCAATGTCGTAGCCGACGTTCAAGAAACCGTTCACGCCCGCCGTTGCGGCGCGGGCGATGACCACGTCGTAATCGGCTGCAAACTCGTCGCGGTTCAGATGGACGTGACTGTCGATCAAGACCGGCGCCCCCGTTTGTCAGGCGCTGCACTGTCGTTGCCGTTGCTACGCCGGCAGGTCGGGGCGGCTCTGTCGTTACGCGGCGGTCGGGCCGACTCCTGCCCCCGCTGCCAAGTGAGTTGATCCGGTGTGCATACGATCGACTCGCCAGTCTCATCGAAATACACCGTGACGGTCTCTTGTACCAGATCCAGCTTGCGCACCCGACCCTCCTCACCGTTGCAGCGTACGCGGGTGCCGACCCGCGGTAAGCGCTTCAGCACCTCGCGGTAGTCGGCATACTCGTAGGTCAGGCAGCAGCGCAAACGGCCGCACGGTCCAGACAGTTTGCCGGGGTTCATCGGCAACTGCTGTTCCTTGGCCATTTTCAGAGTCACCGGTACGAACTGATGCAGAAAAGTCGAGCAGCAGAATTCTCGGCCGCAGACACCGATACCGCCCTTCAGACGCGCCTCATCCCGGACCCCGATCTGGCGCAGTTCGATACGCGTGCGGAATATCGCCGCGAGGTCGCGGACCAGTTCGCGGAAATCAACGCGCCTTTCGGCCGTGAAATAGAAAGTGATCTTGTTGTGGTCGAACTGACGTTCGACCGTGACCAGGTCCATCTTCAGGCGGCGGGCCTGGATCTTTTCCTGGCAGATATCCCAGAATTCCCACTCGTCGCCGCGGTTCTCGTGAAGCCGCTCCAGGTCACTGGGTGTAGCCTCGGCCAGGACGCCCTGCCGGTCGGCGTGGCGCCACCACTCCGGTTTGCCGGGTCCGATGTAAGTGACCCGGCCCATGTCCTTGCCGCGGTCCGCCTCCACCAGACAGAAGCGGCCCACCGACAGCGGGACCTGGCGCCGGTTGTGGTAGAACCCCTTCCGGTGTCCCTTGAACTGCACCAGCACGAGCTCCTCTCCGGGTTTTCGCCCGGAGTGGGGCTCACGATCGTGCTTGCGGTATCGCGCACTGCCCCGGCGGGTATCATCCCGACCGGATGGATGCTTGGTCCCTTGCGGCATTATCTATCAATCCCTGGAACAGTACAGCCAGGCTCAGACCGATGTTCACGTTACCGTCGATCTCATGCTTGGTCGCCTCGACCCGGAGGATATCGGCGAGCAAGGTCCGGGTCTGTCGCCGCTCGGCCGTCGCCTGGACCGCCGCCGCCGCCGCGGCACCGATGCGGGGTATCCAGGATCCACCGCGTTCGCGGCTCGCCACCGCTTCACTGTAATACAGATTCAACCCTTCGCACAATAGCAACGCGCGCCGCCGCTTGGTCGCGAGATCGGACGTGTCCAGTCCCCTGGCGTCCTGTTCGGGCTCGAGTAGGTCGTCTGGCAACACCCCTCGGTGCAGCTGGTCAGCCGCCAGCTGCGCCGCCCCGCTCTGTCCGGCGTCAATCCACGCGAACAGCGCACCTGACCAGGTCTGCACCGCTCTGGCCTCCGGTGTCAACAACGCGACCGCCCGCCGCGCATTGCCATCGGCGATCCGGGCCAGGCTGGCCGCTTCGTCCGGATCGATATCCGTCATCCGGGTCAGAATTTCCACCAGCCCTGCGAGCGGATACGGTTCGAAACCCACCTTCAGACACCGCGAAACGATGGTCGGTAGCAGCGCCGTCACATCGCTGCTCAAGAGAAAAATGAGTGTCGCCGGCGGCGGCTCCTCAAGGGTCTTCAAGAGGGCGTTGGCCGCCGCTGTGCCGAGGCGGTGAGCGTCGGCGACGATGGCCACCTTGAACCGTCCCTGGAACGACTGCCGCCGTACGAATTGAATCAACGAACGCACCGAGAGCGGCCCGGGGTGCTCCGGATCACCGATGGCGATGCGAGCTGAAGCCGCAAAAGGCGCTTGATAAAACGGGTTGGCGATCTTCTGCTCGAGTAGTTCACGGACGGCAGATTCGGCGATGGCGGCTGGCGCCGGGCCGATCCACCGGATATCCGGATGTTGGAAGGTCACCGCTTTCAAGCAACTGGCACAAAGCTCGGCGGTACCGCAGCGCTCCGGCGCATCGCAGTTGATTCTGCGCGCGATCTCCAGGGCGGTCGCTTCTTTTCCGGCCCCTTCCGATCCGCTGAACAGGTACGGCGGGCCGAGTCGGCCGGCGTCGAGATGTTCGCAGATTCGGTCGGCGATCTGGCCTCGCCCGAGGAAACGATAGGCGGACAAACCGGCCCTCCCGGCCAGGATCATTCACGAGCGGCCCCTTACAAAGGTGGTGCGTGACGGAGAGTTGTCTCGGCGCCGCCCTAGCCTGGTGACCGCAGCCAGCCCGCGGGGTCCAAGGGGGTACGCCCGCGTCGGATCTCGAAGTAGAGCTGCGGCTGGCTTCGGTCCAGACTCTGCCCCACTTCGGCGACGACCTCACCCTGCCCGACCCGACGGCCGCTCGTGACATACACGCGGGCCAGATTGGCGTACAGGGTGTAATAGCCACCGCCGTGATCAACGATAATGCACAGCCCGAAGCCGGGCAAATCGTCGGCGAATTCGATCGAGCCGTCGGCCACCGCGTGGACGGGCGTACCCGCAGGAGCAGCTATGTAGATACCGTTATTGACGGTGACGGTCTTGAACTGCGGGTGTACCGACCGACCGAAACTGCGGATGACTTGACCCGAGACCGGCCATTCGAGCTGTCCGGCCAGCGCAGCCAGGCTGCTCTCGGCGGCCAGATCGCCCGATCCACGCCGCTCTCGTCGCAACTCCAGTTCGGCTAGAAGCTGCACGATCTGCCCCTCGCGCCGCTTCAGATCGCGTAATTCCGACTGCGTACGCTGTTTCTGCTCGGCGATGCCGCGCAAGACCGCGCTCCGCTCGGCTTCGATCGATTCGATACTTTCGCGTTCGAGGGCGGCCTCCTCGCGCGCCTGCCAGATACCGACCAGGGCCGACTGCAAATGTTTCTGGTCGAGGTGGACCTGGCGGCTCTGCTGACGGGTCTCGGTGATCAGGCGCCCGTCGAGGCGGGCGAGCATGGCGCCAAACCGTAGTCGGGCAACCAATGACGAAAAGCTGTCCGCGGCCAGAACCATCTCGCGGCGGTGATTAGGGCCGCGCATGTAGAGCGAACGCAGACGGTGGGCCAGGCTCTCCTGCCGGTAGCTGAGTTCCTCGCGGTGACGGGCCAGCCGCACACGCAAACTGTCGCTCTGCAGGATCAGCATCTGCTCGCGGTTCTCGAGCCCGGCCAGCAGAGTTTTGACCAGGCCCATTTCCTGGGCCAGATCGTCGAGGCTACGGTTGGTCAAGCGTTCGCGCCGTGCAAGAGTGTCGATCTGACTGCGGTGCTGGGAGATACGTTCACGTAAATCGGTGAGCTGTTGATTGCTACTCTGGATCTGCGCGGCGAGCGGAACCTCGACCGTCTTTTCGGCCGAGCCGACGACCGTCGGCGCCACCACGGCCAACAGGCCGAGTACAACCGTGCCGCCGAGTAGTGCTAGCGACCCGGCACGGCCAAGGTGTCCGGTGCTGTTTGAGAACCGATGGTGCCCCACACTCTCCCCCTCGTCGCGGACAGGTTGGCGGTCCACCCGACCGGATCCGCTTCAAGTGCGCAAGTACTTGCGGATGGCCGCCCAGCTACCGACCAGTCCGAGCGATATGCACAGCAACACGAAGCCGACCATTTGCCACGGCGTGAAGAATACCAGTCCGTCCATCTGCGAACGCAGCAGCGAGTAGGTGCCCGCGAGGATACCCATGGCGATGACCCCCGCCAGTAGTCCCTGGAGCATACCCTCGCACAGATAGGGTGTACGGATGAACCAGTTGGTCGCACCGACCAGCTTCATGATTTCGATCAATCGCGCCTGGGAAGCCATGGTCAGCTTGACGGTGTTGGAGATCACGAAGACCGCCGCCGCGAACACCACCAAACTGACGATCAGACTCGCCAGACGAAAAACGGAATTCCAGCGCTCGAGGACCTCGACCCACCTCTGGGCGTAGACCACTTCCTGGACTTCGGGCCAGAGCAGAATCTCCTGCTCGATACGTTCGACCGCGGCCGCGGTACGAGCGTCGGGACTCAAGGTGACCTGGTACGAAGGAGGTAAGGGGTTGGTGTCGACGGCGGTCATAATATCGACCTCATCGCCCAGCTGCGCCTGGAGTTCGCGGAGCGCCATATCCTTGCTGATGTAGGCGACGGACTGGACGCCGGGGATCACGACCAACCGCGGCTGCAATTCCGCTTCGCGTTGGGCTCCCAATTCCTCGTGCAAGAAGACGCGTAGGTCGATCCCGCCGCGCGCGGTCTCCAGCAGCGAACCGAGGTTCAAGGTCACGATGGTGAACAGAGCCAGTATCAACAACGCCGAGCCCATGATCAGAATGGTGACACCGGTGGTCAGCTTCCGCCGGGCGAACCCGGCGAACGACTCGCGTAGTAGATAACCGATCTGGGTCTTGCTAGGCACGTTCGCTTCCCTCTTGCACGCGGACGGCGGCAGGTTGCGGTGCGCTGGGCCGATACATGCGGTCAGCCAACCTGTGGGCGGTGCTAGCGGCGGTTTTATGCTCCTCGTCGGAGGTGATGCGACCGTTCTCGATAACGATCACACGCTGGCCGAAATTCTTGACGATTTCGTGGTCGTGGGTGCTGAACACCACGCACGTGCCGCCGGTGTTGATGCGGAACAGCAGGTCGATGATCTCCTGGGCCACCACCGGATCGAGGTTACCGGTGGGTTCATCCGCCAGCAGAATCTTCGGACTGTTGACCATCGCGCGGGCGATGGCAACACGCTGCTGCTCTCCCCCGCTCAACTGGTGGGGCAGCCGGTGTCGCTTATCCCACAGTCCAACCTGTGTCAACAGACGCATAACGTTGTTCTTCATTTGCTTACTGGAAATACCGACCACAACCTGAGCGAACTGTACGTTCTGGTAGACGTCGCGATCTTCGAGCAAACGGAAATCCTGGAACACGTAACCGATTTCGCGCCGCAGGAGCGGAATCCGTCGGCGATTCATATTCGTCGAGACCATGCCGCGGACGATCACCTGCCCCTCGGTCGGTAGCAGATCCATGGTGATCAAGCGGAGGATGCTGCTCTTGCCGGCTCCACTCGGTCCGGTCAAGCAGACGAACTCTCCGTTGGCGACGGTGAACGAGACATCGGTCAGCGCGGCGTGATCACGGTAGAGCAGATGGGTGTGGAAGAACCCGATGACCGTGCGGAGATCGAGCGGTCCCTTGTTGATCTTGCTGTCGAATTTCACCGTGACTCTCCCGTGCCAATCGTACCGTACGATCCGCGTGGACCGCGCTCGAGCCGAGACGCCAGTCGGGACAAACGTCCCGCCGACCGGCCAATCGGTGCCCGGCTTCACGAAAGTTCGGATTGCACATCCCGTGCCGGGCGCGGACAGATCGGCGCCGATCGATCAGCGACGGCGGTGCGAACCCTTACCCGGAGCCATCTTGACCAGACGCGGGTCGAACCGGGCGATGATCCGCACCAGATCGCTCTGGGCCGCCATCACCCGGTCTATGTCCTTGTAAGCATGGGGGATCTCGTCGAGTCCAGCGGAGAGCAATGTGACGCCGCGCTGAGCGAGCAGATCGTCCACGTCGCGCCAGGAGAACCGGCGCTTCGCTTCGGTACGGCTCATGCACCGACCCGCCCCGTGAGCAGCCGATTCGAGCGAATCCGGGTTACCGAGGCCGCGCACGACGTACCCCGGAGTCGCCATGCTGCCGGGGATCACACCCACTGCCTCGTTGCCGGCCGGCGTAGCCCCCTTGCGGTGGATCACCACAGGGCGGCCGTCGTGCTCCTCTTGCCAGGCAAAGTTGTGGTGGTTCTCGACCTCGGCGATGGCCTCGGCGCCGAGGTGACTCAAGAGGTGGCGGTGGATCAGTTCGTGGTTCGCCGCGGCGTAACGCCCCATCAGCTGCATGGCGTGCCAGTACTCCTGCCCGGCGTGCGAGCGCATATCGAGCCAAGCCAGATCCTGTAGCGGACGCGGCAAATCGGGGTGACGATCCCGGGCCACATCGCTGTAGTGAGTCGCCACCTGCAAACCCACATGTCGGCTGCCACTGTGACTCAGCAACGCGGTGTAGCGCCCCGGCGCGAGCGATAGATCGGGCCGATCCAGTGTCAACTCGCCGAACTCGACGAAATGATTGCCGCTACCGGAGGAGCCGAGTTGGTACCACGCGCGGTCCTTGTAGGCTGCGGTTACCGGCGAGACCGACCAATCGGCGTCCATCACCGCGTGCTGTCGCCGCTGCCGGAAACCGGCACCGGTGCCGAAAGCGGTCTCCTGCACGATGGCCTCGGTCAGCTCGTCGTATCTCGCTTGCAGCGTTGCGGGCGGCCAGTCGATCACGGTCAGCTTCATACGGCAGGCGATGTCCATGCCGACCGCGTAGGGAATCACCGCGTCATCGGTGGCGAGCACCCCGCCAATGGGCAGACCGTAACCCTTGTGCGCATCGGGCATCAGAGCACCCTTGACGGCCACGGGCAAACGGACGGCGTTCTCCATCTGCGCCACGGCCTGCGGATCGGGTTCTTCACCCCACACCCGATACGGCGCCGGCGTATCGCGCAATTCCGCCCCTTCGTGTCCGCGCCGATGCTGTTTACGCTGCTTGCGGCTCATACCCCACTCCCCTCCTCCCTACGCTACCGCAGACGCCCCCCCGACGCCAACCCCGCCAA
>JAUVBS010000496.1 GCA_030591105.1 bacterium
GCCGACTTGCTCTGGACAGCCTGCTCCACCGCCATCGCCCCCATCTGCTGCATCATCTGCTGACTCATGCGTTCAGCGCCGTGCTCGGCCACCGCGTGAGCCACCTCGTGCCCCATCACCACCGCGGCATCCGCCTCGCTCTCGAAGTACGGTAGGATGCCGGTGTAGAACACCACCTTGCCACCGGGCATACACCAGGCGTTGACCTGATTCGACTCGACAACGTTGAACTCCCAGGCGTAACCGGCCAGCTCGTCGGACATCCCGTACTCGGCGAAATACTGCTCGACCGCGTGCTGGATACGTCCGCCCACGCGCCGGATCATCTGGGTGACTTCGGCGTCTTGGCTGAGCTGATTCTCGGCGAGGAACTGATCGTACTGCTGGTAACTCATGGCCATCACTTCGGTATCCGAGACGAGGCTCACCTGCTTGCGCCCGGTGATCGGCACCGTGGCGCAGCAGACCAGCAAGAGCGCCAGCACGACGATGGTAACGGCCCCGACGAGCCGTACACCGATTCTTCTCTGCACTGCGAATCCTCCCTGGTTTCATCGCCAGCGATACACTCTCGCGACGGCCGAGTAATGCGGCGGCCGAGATTCTCTGCCAACCAACATACATCGCTAACCAATCGTGAGCTAGCCTTCAGCTACGAACGACCCCGCGCAGGAACGAACTGGTGCAAGACGACAGTAACTTGCTACATTGATTGGAGACCTGGCCCCGATGGCTCATGTTGCCAGCAGCAATACGGCGGCCAAACCGATAGCGGATGTTATCATGACCAGTTCGCAGCAAAAACAACCTCGGCTCGCCGCCGACGACCCCCATAACCGGGGCGTTTACCTCGTGCTGGTGCGACGGCGTAAAGCGATCCGTATCAAGGTCGGTGCACTCGGTTGGTTCGACTTCTTCGCCGGCTGTTATATCTACACCGGTAAAGCGCGGCGTAGTCTGCAGCAGCGGGTACGGAGACACTGGTCGCCGCGCAAGCGGGTGCACTGGCACATCGACTACCTCACCAGTGCGCCGGGCTCCGAACCGATCGGCGCCGTGCTCTTGACCGATCACGACCACGAGCAGCTCGAGGAGTGCTGGACCAACCAGCGGATCGGCGCGATGCTGGACTGCCGGGCCATCGCACCTGGATTCGGCGCCAGCGACTGCATGAGCGGTTGCCCCGCACACCTCTGGTTCACGCCGCAGCCGATCTCACTGCTCGAGATCGCCCGCATTTCTGCTCAGGCTGTGTTGCTGATTCCCCAAGACAGCGGCCATCTGCTGTTACCGGCAGCGGACTGGACGCTCACCTCGCCCGGCGAGGTCGGCGGCGGGATGTCGCATGAATGAACCGGTGCGCGCCGCCGTGGTGACCGCCCTCTGGTGCGGGTTGCACAGCCTGTTGATCACCCGAACAGTCCTGGCGTGGAGCCGTCGTCACTGCGGACGGTGGTTCGCCTGGCACCGGGTCGCCTTCGTCGGTTTCGCCGCGGTGAGCTTCCTGTTACTGGCGCTCTACGTGAACTCGCTACCTGCACATACGCTCTGGACCTGGAGCGGACCGTGGCAGATCGTACGCGTGGCGGGGCTCGCCGCCGGTGTCTGGATCACACTGCTCGGGATCCGTGTCTACGACCAGCGGCATTTCTTGGGGATCAAGCAGGCCGCCGAGTTCATCACCGGTCGGCCGCCCGCTCCGAACGATTTTTCCCGCCACGGCATCCTGGCCCACGTGCGCCACCCGTACTACGCCGGCGCTTTCGCGCTGCTGGCATTCTATGCGGATTTCACCGACGTGAACCTCGCTATACGCGTCGTCCTCGCGTTCTATCTGGTGGTCGGCACGGAACTCGAAGAGCGGAAACTGCTCCACGAATACGGCGAAAAATTCGCTCGGTATCGACGCGAAGTACCGCGCTTTTTACCGCGCACACGGTGGCGACTCATACCGATCGTACCGGTCGGGCTAGTCGGTGCACTCGGGGTAATCGCGGCATTCTA
>JAUVBS010000489.1 GCA_030591105.1 bacterium
ACTCTCGGCGACGAGGCCACCCGGGCGTATGAAGCGTGCCGCGAGGCGGTGGCCGGCTGGCTCGAAGCTCCGAGCCGAGAATCGGTGGTGATCTGCCGCAGCGCCACTGCGGCGCTGAACCTTGTCGCCCGCGGCTGGGAGCATCACCTGCAAGAGGGTGATGAGATCTTGCTGACGCAGATGGAGCACCACGCCAATCTGGTGCCGTGGCAAATGCTTGCTCGGCGCATTGGCCTGAAGCTGCGTTACCTACCGATCACCGGCGGTGGCGAGCTGGATCTCAGCCAGCTATCGGAACTGATCGGGCCGCGGACACGGATCGTGTCGGTGACCCATGTGAGCAACGTCCTGGGTACCATCAATCCGGTGGCGGAGATCGCCGAGCGGGCGCACGCCGTCGGGGCGTTGAGCGTCGTCGACGCGGCGCAGTCGGTGGGGCACTTACCCCTGGCGTTCGACGATCTGGGCGCCGATATCGTGGTTTTTTCCGCCCACAAGTGTTACGGCCCGATGGGGCTGGGGTTCTTGATCGGACGACCGGAGGTACTCGCCCGACTCGAACCGGTCGAAGGCGGCGGCGAGATGATCGAGACGGTACAATGGGATCGGTCGACCTGGGCCGAGGTGCCGCACCGCTTTGAAGCCGGTACGCCCAACGTGGCGGCCGCGGCGGCATTTCCACCGGCGATCGATCTGCTCACTCAGATCGGTGCGGCCGAGATCCGGCGCCACGAATGTGAGCTGACCGCGTACGCCTACGACCGGCTACGGCAACTGGACGGGCTGACGATCTACGGACCCGCCGAACCGGACCGGCGCGGCGGTCTGGTCTCCTTCGATGATCCGCAGGTTCACCCGCACGATTTGAGCACGATCCTCGATCAGCTGGGCATCGCGGTCCGTGCCGGACACCACTGCGCACAGCCGCTGCACCGTGAACTCGGACTGCTGGCGACGACCCGTGCGTCGTTCGGTATCTATACCCGGCGCGACGAGATCGATGCCCTCGTCGAGGGGATCAAAGCCGCGAGAAAGGTATTTGCCCCATGAGTATCGGTCCGGTCGACGACCTCTACCGCGAGGTGATCCTCGATCACCACAAACGTCCGCGCGGCCAGCAACGCCTCGACGATTACGATGTCCAAGCCGAGGGCAAGAACCCTGCTTGCGGTGACGAGGTCACCCTGCAGCTGAAGTTCGACGGTGATCGGATCGACGGCGTCGGCGTGCTGGCGCGCGGTTGTGCCATATCGACGAGCAGCGGTTCGATGCTCGCCGAAATCGTCGACGGTTTGAGCATCACCGAGGCGAGAGCCGTTGCCGCCGCGTTCAAAGAAGTGTTGCACGGCGAAACCTTTCCCACCGAAATCGATCTGGGCGACCTCGAAGCCCTCGCCGGAGTACAGAAATTTCCCGTGCGCATCAAATGCGCCGTCCTGCCGTGGGTCACCCTGCTCGACGCAATCCTCGCGCACAAGCAGGGGAGTGAGCCCGATCCGGTCTCGACCGAGGGCGTTGCCGATGGCGACGAGCGGATGTCGGTGACCGTCGAGGAGGTGAAACGATGAGTGTCAGCAGCACCGAGGTTCTCGACGCGCTACGTTCGGTCATCGATCCCGAACTCGGTATTTCTGTGGTCGATCTGGGGCTGGTGCGTGGCATCAGCGTGGATGCAACGGACGGCGCGGTCCAGATCGAGCTGACTTTGACCAGCCCCATGTGCCCGCTCGGTCCGGAGATCGTCGCCGCGGTGCGCGCGGCAGCCGTAGCGCTCCCCGACGTATCTACGGCGGAGGTGCAGCTGGTCTGGTCGCCGCTGTGGGACCCCCGCGTCGACGCCACCGAAGAGGGGAAAGCCGAACTCGGTATCTGGGACTGACGACCGGAGAGCCGTCGGTAGCGTCCTGCCGGCCGGTCCGAGCCTCGCAATCCAGTTGACAACCGTTCCGATGGCCTTAGATAGTGCCTGATCGTCGTAGCGGCAGCGGACCCGAACCGAGGGCTGCCTGCCTTATTTTTCCGCTGGAGACGAATCCCATGATCGTTGGAGTTCCCA
>JAUVBS010000407.1 GCA_030591105.1 bacterium
AAGGAACGGCGAAGCGAGGCGTGGACCTTGGTGGCGGATTGGTGCGGGGCGTAGGGTACGGCGGGCATCTGAGACATGGGAATCCTCCCGGTTGGAGTGCTGGGAGGAACTCCCCTCTAATATACGAATAAAAGGCAAAAGCCGCAAGGGGTAAATCGAGATAAACTCAAACAAACTATACTAATTACGAGATAGTTGCGAAACAGTCGACAGAAGCGCTGTAAGCGTACCGCGGCCGTCTCAGTAGCGGTCTACGCGATGGGAACCGCGACCAACAACAAGCCCATCTCACCGGACTTTCCGAGAACCCCCCGGGGGGTCTTTTTGGCGGACTTGCGGCCGGCCCCCGGGGGGTCTTTTCCGTGGCCCAGTGCTGGTCCCGGGGAGGTCTTTTCCCCGGCCCCGCGCTGACCGA
Organism: bacterium; assembly: GCA_030591105.1. Classification (GTDB taxonomy): domain Bacteria; phylum Krumholzibacteriota; class Krumholzibacteriia; order LZORAL124-64-63; family LZORAL124-64-63; genus JAUVBS01. The sequence goes on from JAUVBS010000407.1 coordinate 416, forward strand.
ACAAGCGACGGCCGAGCAAGCGCCGAGCGACAAACGCCGCCCCTCGAAGCGCAGTCGTTGCGTAATTGCACCGATTCTACCATCATGCTTCCACCCCTCTCACTCAGCGATGCAAAGGTCGGTTCATGCATATCTCATCACCCGGCTCCCGTTGGATCTCGAGCCTCGGTCGCGCCCGGAGTCTCGCCATTGCAAGCCCGTTGATTTACGCGGTGATGACGACGCAGCTATCCGCTGCCGCCGCCGATCAGTCCGCAGCACCGCCGCCACCGGTGGTGATCTTCCAACTCGAAGCGGTGTCAGGTGAACCGGCGTTGCGCGCGTGTCAGCAAGCGTGGAACGGCTACGGTGCCGCTTTGACCGCCGCACTGCTACCGGTCGGAACAGTTCCTGACAGCGTCGGTTGTCTCATCCTGACCACCGCTGGTTTCGGACGACTGTTCGGTGGCCGCCTACCGGACTGGGGCGTCGGCGTTGCTGTACCGTCGGGCCGGTTGATCGCGCTCGACTACGAACGTCTGCCGGCGATCGGACGCACGGCCCGCGAGGTGTTTCTGCACGAGATGACCCACGCGCTTCTGTTTCAGGGCTCGCGCGGGGTGTGGTTACCCACCTGGCTCCACGAAGGGATCGCGATGCAGCTGTCTGGTGAGTGGCGCTTCGTCGATACCGTCTCGGTCGCCCTTTCCGGAAGGCTGCCCGACCTCTACCACCTGCGGGGACCGTTTCCCGGTAGCGCAGCGCCGGCGGATCGGGCCTACCGCACCAGCCTGCTCGCGGTCGGCTACCTGCAGAGCCAGTACGGCGAGGACATCGTGATTCGGCTGGTGTCTGCTGTGACCGTGACTGGCGACTTCGCCGCAGCTTTTACCGAGGTGACCGGCGATGATATCGCGCTGTTCGAAGCTCGGTTCGCCGGCGCCATGAAGCTCAAGTACGGCTGGCTGGTGATGATCTTCCGTTGGCCGACGCTGTTCGTGTTGATGGCGCTGGTCCTGGCGATCGGAGCGATCGCCAAGATCGTGCGGACGCGACGCCGGATGGCCGAGATGGAAGAATAGAATATTGTGGCAAGACTATTGCCGTGGCAAAATCGTATCCGCGGCGAAACCGTGCCCGCGGCAAAACGATTTCCGCGGCAAAACCGTTCCCGCGGCAAAACGGTTCCCGCCGTAAGACCATTACGCGGCGAGAACGGGCACCGCGGCCTACCTGCAGTTTCACTCCGGGCAACAGTCAATCGCGCAGGGGAAACCCGAATCGCGCCCAGAGCGGGTAGTGATCGCTGGCGGTCGCCTCGCTGGCGACTCCCGCACTGCCGATCTCCAGGCCACGGGTGAACATATGGTCGAGAACCAGCCGCTGGCTCGGCCACAGCCACAGTTTCTTGCGGACCGTCGGTACGGTTGGCCGACCGGCGCGTCGAAAACCAGCTTTGCGAAACAGGCGTAGCGTCAAGTTCCGGCCGTAGTCGGTCAAGGTGTTGAAGTCACCGCCGACGATCACCGGTCCCGGCACGTCGGCCAGGCTGTCGAGCGCAGCTACCGCCTGCTCCAGACGTTCGTCGAGCTCGAGGATCACCGTCGCCACGTGCAGACTGACCGCGCGTACCGGCAGACCGGCGACATCCAGATCCGCTACCACTGCGATACGGTGGTGCCCGGTCACCGGGTGCGGGTGGGGTAAGACCACCAGTTGCTGGCCGACGATTGGCCAGCGCGAGAGCACAGCGTTGCCGAACAGGTGGCCGTGGTGTGGGTGGACCGATGCCGCCTGGTAGGCGTAGTTGCGGCCTAGCGCCTGGGCCATCTGCTCGACCCCGGCCAGGTCCATCTCCTGGAGCAAAATCACGTCGGCGTCGGCGAGGCCCGGCACTTCGCGCAGGTCGGCCAGCGCCAGATCGATGTCTTCGCCGTACTGGATGTTATAGGAGACGACAGTGAAACTGTCGCGTACCGCCGGCGCAGCGGGACCGTACGCGGCTCGGTGTTGCAGCGAAACGTCAGGGTGGTACCCAGAGGAACTGCAGCCGACCGCCACCAACAGCACCATCACCGGCAACAGGCGCAGCGCTCTTCGCATTACCAATCGCATGGTAATCAGTCGTTTGAACGTCGCCAGGTTATGCCGCTGACAGGGCATGCCGCTCACGGATTCGGCCCTCCTTGATCGGTAAGTCGGTGGCGCGATAAGGGCGCAGCCGGGGCGCAACCGGTGCGGAACCGGAGCGCAGCCGGGCCACAACCGGGACGCGACCGTGCCGCGCCGCCCTGGTCGACACCGGGGCGGCGC
>JAUVBS010000403.1 GCA_030591105.1 bacterium
ACAGCGCTCGCGACCGCGGCACCAGGGTCACCGGCAGCGAGCTGGTGGGACTGATCCCCGAGGGCGATCTCCTCGCCGCCGGCACCCATTACTTGCGAGAAGCCGATCAGTCCGCCGGCATCCCGCGCAAGATGATCATCGAGACCGCTATCCAGAGCCTCGGCCTGCGCGAGCTGGGCGAATTCGACCCCGCCGAGAAGATCATCGAGTACCAGGCCGGACTGGTGGACGGTCCGCTGGTCTCCATGACCAATCGTGAATTCGTGGACGAGCTTTCCAGCGATTCGGCCGCGCCCGGCGGCGGTTCAGTGGCCGCGCTCTGCGCCGCGCAGGGCGCCGCCCTCGTGGCCATGGTCGCAAATCTGACCGTCGGTAAGAAGAAATACGCTGGCGTGCAAGGTCGCGTCAAAGAGATCGCAGTCCGGGCGCAGGAGCAGAAGGATTCGCTATTGGCCGCCATCGACGACGACACCGCTGCGTTCAACGCCGTGATGGAGTGCTTCGGTATGCCGCGCAAGAGCGACCTACAGAAACGAGCGCGCGAGCTGGCCATCGCCGCAGCAACCCGGCGTGCGACCGAGGTCCCGCTGGCGGTCCTCGAGGAGATACCCGGCGTCCTCGCCTTGGCAAGCGAGATCGCCGAGATCGGCAACGAGAGTTCCCTGTCCGACGCGGGTGTGGCCGCACTAACCTGTCTGGCCGGCGCTGAGGGTGCTTATTACAACGTGCTGATCAATCTGGCATCGCTCAATGAGCTGGACCAGAGTGAGCAGCCCGATTTCGTGATCGAAACCCGCCGGCGGGCGGTCGCAGCTATCACCGCGTGTGAAGAGCGTGGTTCGGCCACGCGCCAGACAGTACGCGGGCGACTCGAAACGGCACTCGGCTAGCCGGCGCCATTCATGAAGGCACCTGCCGCTCCCGCCGCGCGGTGGGGTGCTCCACACATTCACTCACGGCACGGAGGCGAACCTGGCGTCGGCTACACTCCTCGGACCAGATGTCGCGCTTAACCTGGGTCACCTGCTCGACGGTGACCGTTGCCCGGACAGTATCCGCGACCCTTTACGGGGAATCTGCTTGGGCGCATAGGCCGAAGGCCAACAGCGTCACCAGTGTGATCATGGCGGTCGCCGGCAGCACGAACCTGCTTGCATACCGGCGCACCGATCACCTATCGTTGCCAAGCACGTCATCGCATCAACCGCGACGTCACCTTCAGCTCCGCCACCGGGAGGCCCTCTGTGTCCGCAGAACAGAACGACGACGCCAACGAGACCCAGGACAAGAAACAACCGAAACGGAGTGCGCTGCGGCAATCCTTGAAGGACATCGCCGACCCCTTCCGATCCCTGGCCTCCTCGCCGCGTGCTCTGTGGGGCGTCTACGTCTCGTATCTGCTGGAGGGTCTGGTCTACTTCGGTATCCTGACCATCCTCGGCAAGTACTTGTCCGAAAACGTCGGGCTCGCCGACCTGCACGCGGGCTGGGTCTACAGCGGTTTTACCGGCGGTATCACCCTGGCCATGCTGTTCTTGGGTGGCGTGGCCGACCGCATCGGCGTCCGCCGCGCGATGCTGCTGGCGCTGGGCATGATGGTTGTCGGTCGCACCTTGCTCGGCACGTCGGGCGCCTTTTTCGCGCAGGGAGCCGGACCGGGGTCGCCCATGTTCTTCGTGGTGATCCTGGGGTTGTTCGTCGTCGTGCTCGGCTACGGTACCTACCAACCCGCGGCCTACTCGGCGGTCAAGAAGTTCACGACGAAAAAAACGGCGTCGATGGGCTATGCGATGATCTATGGGCTGATGAACCTGGGGGCCTTTTTCTCCGGCATCATCTCACCGCCGATCCGCAAGTCCCTGGGCATCGAGTCGGTGTTCTGGGTTTATACCGGCGTGTCGATCCTCGCGTTCTTGTCGGTGCTGTTCATCCTCACGCCCAAAGTGACCGCCAGAGATACCCTGACCAATATCGACGCGGCGGACACGAAAACCGCTGCCGACGCGACGTCGGCAAAGCAGCTGCCCAAGTTGATGACACCAAAGTTTGCCGTTTTGATCGTAGCCTCGCTCGTATCGGTCGCGATGATCGTCACCATGGTCCTGACCGCCGAGCCCGGACCAGGCCAGCAGCCTCTGCGCGACGTGAAGTACCAGATGCAGCGCCTCGACCTGGACCTTGGCGACGCAGAGACGGCCGAGCAGCCGGCACTCATCGCCACCGCCGCTGACAAGATCGACGAGCTCGCCACTGACACCACCGCCCCGACCTATCCCGACGCGGAGCTGACCGTCGATCAGAACCCTTTCACCATCGCTACCGCGCGCCTGCTGGACGCTACGACGGTCATGCGCGCCTACGCCGACCTGGACTCGCTCGCCACCGAATACCATCTCGGCAGCGCCGATTCGGCGGCGGTGATCGGCGCGTTGCGCACTCTCGGTTTGACCTACATGGCCACGGCCTACAGCGTCGTCAGCCCGGTCGATGCCGAGGTGCTGGAGAATCTGCGCAACCGCATCAAGGAGGCCGGCGCCGACGAGCCGGACCCGCTGAGCGACGCGGACCGTGAGACGATCAGGCGGCTGGTCGAGCTGGCGCCGGTACCGACGATCGACCTGCTGCTCGAGACCACGGCCGTAACCCAGCGCGGCATCAACGCCGTGAATTCGGATTATGTGGTCCTTTTCGGCACTGTGTTACAGGCCGAGATCGACCATTTGACCCAGATCCTAACCCT
>JAUVBS010000235.1 GCA_030591105.1 bacterium
GCCAGGAGGGCGAAGGAGCCGTAGTGCAGAGTGCGCCGCCACAGGAGGTGGCGGCAAACGCCCCCATTACCCAGGGGTTAGTCTATCCGCCCCACGGCCCACCATTCTCCCATAAACGGAGAGACACATTTTCAAAGGCAATACGCTAGATGAAGATGTCCATCTCGGTCTCGAGGGTGTGCTGAAGCTTCCCCGCCACCTCGTCCAGCATCGCGTCATCGATCCCCAGCAACTGGTTGGACAGCAGCGCCGACATATCCAGCTCGGGGAAGTCGACGAAGCCGATGCCGAGCTTCTTGCAGAGGTTGTTCGCCACATCGAGGTAGAGCAGTAACGGTGCTTCGAGATTGAAGGCCGCCGGGTTGTGATGGTCGGCAATGATCTGTTCCAGCAGCGGGGGCAGATTCCATTTCGCAACCAGCATCGCACCGACATTGGTGTGGTCGAAGCCGAGCAGCTCGTGTTCGGTTTCACAGAAGTGCCGGTTCTCGTTGTAGACTATCTGGACGATTTCGTCGAATTTCGCGGGGACCTGTAGATTGAGGAGCAGTTTACCGATGTCGTGCATCAAACCCGCCAGAAACGCCTCTTCCGCCAGTTGCGGGAATCGCTCCAATACCAGCAGTCGGCAAGCGAATGCAGAACCGACCGAGTGCTCCCACAGCAGTCTCTCCTTCAACCCCATGCGGGAGTTGCCGGTGCTGTATAGGCTGCGTGCGGCACTCGTGACGACCAGACTCCGGATCGAATCGAAACCGAGCATCACGATGGCTTCGGTGAGTGTCTTGACCTGACGGCTGCAGGCGTACATCGCCGAGTTGGCGATTTTCAAAATGCGCGCGGTCATCGCCTGGTCGTCGGAGATGACCTGATGAAGCTGATCGGCAGAGGTGTTCGGATCGCCTGAGAGCTCGAGGACCTTGCTGGCGACATGAGGCATCGCCGGCAAATCCTGCGTCGATAAGATCAGCGACGCCAGCTGCTGATAGCCACCAGCCTCGTCACCGCCGACGACGGGATCAGGGATTGCCTCCACATTCCGAGCGGACATACACCTCTCCTGTCGGCGGCCGCCGTCCCGTACGGTCGCTCGCTCACTCCTCGAGCTGCAACTCGGCAACCATCTGCTCCAACCGAGCCGACGTACCGCGCAACCGTGCTAGCAAGGCATCTGGCGTAACAGCGTCCGGGCGCCCGATATCGTGATCGATGCCCGTCGCGGGCTGGCCGTAAGCTGCAGCGGCTCGGACTGCGTCCGGCGGTGTGGCTACCTGGTGCATGCCGCGTTGCTCCGCTTTAGTGTGTTCGATCGCGCCTCGCCACCGCACGATCAAGCGCCGCGTCAGCACGTACACCGCCGCAGTCACCAACGTCAGCGACGCGGCAACTACGGCGAACCCGGCCCAGAAAACCAGGCTCCCGCTTCTCGCTTGGACGAAAATACTCGACCAATCCACAGCCGCGTCTCCTCTACTTCAGTGCGGTACCTTCATGGCCATTACCCGCACGAGAGTTCTCACCCATATCCTCCACTAGACCCGGGTGTCGATCAGTCCACCCACGGCGGGTTGATCTTCATAATTCTCGCCGGCTTCGACCGCCAGGTCATTCTCGGCGCGCTTACGTTTCTGAGCCTGTCGCCGTAAACGCCGTCGGCGACGACGATCACGCTCGGCGTCCGGATCGACCTGCCGCTTTTCGGTCTGTTCGATCTGCTGGACCCGCTGGGTTTTCAGTTCGTCTTGCTTTGCCACTTGCTCGGAAAACGGTGTGGTCGTTTGCGGGGTTTGCTGGCTCTTGGCCTGGGTCTTGGCCAAATTGCCCAGCTGAGCGAGATTGGTCTGGAGCGATATCCCGTCCCCCGCCATGGCGCCTCGCTTCGGTCGGCCGGCGATACGACCGGCTCACAGGTCGCGACCTGTGTTCTACAGCGTCGGTAGCTGGGTCAGCAGTCCCAGCAGGGCAAACCCGGCCGTGACATTGATCGTCTCGACAAGTTTCCGGGGCTCCGGAGCCGCGCCGCTATCCTCTGGGTCGATCGACTGTTGCCGCTTCTGAATCTCGTCGGTGAGCCGGCCGATGGAACGCTTGCCCTCGTGGCGCTGAATCTTACCCTTCAGACGCATGATCGCCTTGGTGTGGATCTGGCAGACGCGGCTCTCGGTCACATCGAGGATCTCGCCGATCTCCTTGAGCGTCAGCTCTTCGTAGTAGTAGAGCACCAGAACCAGCTGTTCCTTCTCCGGCAACTCTGCCATACGCCGCGATATCAGTTCCTTCATCTCCTGGTCGGCGAGCATCTTCTCGATGTCGTCCGAGCGCGGGTCGGCAAGATATTCACCGAGTGACGTCGACTGTTCGCTGTCGTCGGCCGACGCATCGGCGTCGAGCGACATGATCGTCGCAACGGCTACTTCACCGAGCAGGTTGTCCAGGTCCTTGACATCGATGTCCAGTTCCCGGGCGACTTCCCGATCGGTAGCGGGCCGGCCGAGCCTGACCTCCAGGTTGCCATAGGCCTCTTCGAGTTGCTTCGCCTTGCGACGCAACGAACGGGGGAACCAATCCTGACTGCGCAGTTCGTCGAGGATCGAGCCACGGATGCGTGGGATGGCATATGTTTCGAATTTGATGCCACGTAGGTGGTCGAAATTGTCTATCGCCTGAATCAAGCCAAGCAAGCCAGCCGAAACGAGGTCGTCGAATTCGACGTAGTGCGGCAGACCGATAGCCATGCGCCCGGCCACGTACTTGACGACCCGCGCATATTGCTCGACGAGTTGCCTACGCGCGTCCTGGTCGCGACTGCTGGCACAGAGTTCCCACAATTCGTGATGGACGAGGATGACCTGTTGCGACATGAAAACGCCTTTCTGGATGTACAGCCTTTTCCGAATTTGCAGGTTCCATGCCACGGCTCAGGCCGATGCCTACATGGGTAACGCCGTGGTTCTTTCAGGTTCAGCCGTCGTACCGTGACTCCCGTGTATCAGACGCGGACATTGTTTCCGGTCGGGCGACGGCCGGCTTCGGCGGATCCGGAGATGCCGCAGCCGCCCGCAGACCGATAACGCCCGCCACTCCGAGACCGAACGTCGTCAAGTAGGCGATCACGACGCGGCCGAGAGCGGTCGTGACATCGATGTCGCGCCAGACACAGACCGCCACGGTGACCAGAGCGGCAGCCAGAGCGACGGAGTGGACGAGTCGAAACATACCTTTCCCTCACAATCGGTCTGGGGTGCCGTCATCCCGCGACGCCGGCGGCCGTATCCTGACCGCTGTTCAGAGCGTCCGGATCGCCGACGGCGAGGATCAGAGCACACAACTCGCCACTGGTGACCGGCCGTACGCTGCCTTCTGGCCACGGTCCCTCGCCGAGTAGCGACACCGGTAACTGCGCGGCGACACACAAATCGAGTAGCTTGCCGGGATGCGTGGTCAGGTCCAGACGCGTGAGTGTCAACCAGTCACAATTCCAGCCCCGCGCGGCGGTCCATAACGGCGTTGCATCTTGCAAATCGATGTCGAGCGGCACGACAAAATGCCTCGCGAAGCCAGCGTTCTGCACGATCTGGTCGTGCAATTCGCCTCGTTTACTCATGGCCAGTGCAGTTATCGATGGCGTATCGATGAGCACCGCGTCGTATTCGCCGAAGTGGGCGGCGCCGGTGGCCAACTGCTTGCCGTCGGCCAAGATTGCCGCGTCATAACCGTGTTGCGCGGCCTCCTGTTGCAGCCGTCTGATCTCGCCGGCGTGGCGCGGCGATAGACTCAGCACCAACGTACGGCGCCGTTGCTGCTGGAGCCGGCTCGCAGCTTCGAACACGATTTCCGTCTTCCCACAACCGTCCGGGCCGAGAAAGACGTGCACTCCGTCCAGCAAATCCCATTCGCCACCGGAGGCGGGCAAGGTATCGACCAGATAGTTGTACAAGCCGTGTCGATCACACCGCTCGCCACCGGTCTCGGCAACGAACCGGTCCATGAGTCGCTCGACGGTCGGCGGCGAAGTGCCGGCCGCCAACAACGCCTGACCGACCCGATTTTCGACCACCGGCCGCCCGGCAGCGGCGAGTCGGCGATACTCCTTTTGGAGCGCATCAGCGGCCGATTCGATCCGCGCGACCTCGTGTGCCATCTCGCGTTGTACGTCGTTGCGCATTGTGGACGGGGGTACGATGGCAGGACGTGCGGAGTCATTTTCGGCGGTGTCAACAGCGCGCCCGGTCGACCGGTCTGCGCTGCCGCGTCGCTCGACTCGATCCTGACCGGCGCTGCCTGCCGGAACGACCACGACCTCCACCAGACGCCGCGGCTGTCGCCCGGCGGCCTGAGGTGCAGCGATGGTTCGGCTGCAAACGACCCGTACTTCGCGTCCGAAGCGTAAATGCGCCAACC
>JAUVBS010000283.1 GCA_030591105.1 bacterium
ATCAGCCGGCTGATACCACGCGTACGCGGGCAGGTCCGCAGCAACGGCGGCAAACCGCCGCAGACCCGTTGCGGCGCAATGGAATCGGTGATGGTCCTGCAGTCGCAGGCCGAACTGCCGCAGAATCGTCTCGACTGGTTACCCGACGATGTGCGTACCGATCCGCAGAGCGACACGCTCCTGTGGGTCGGCTGTACGCCGTACTTCGATAACTTTTTCGCCGAGAACGGGGTCGAAACCACAGCGGCGGTGGTCGCCGCCATCCGGATCCTCAACGCTCTGGGCATCGAGCCGGCGGTGCGCAGCGACGAGCGGTGCTGCGGTCACGACGCCCTCTGGTCGGGCGACGACGAGACCTTCGACCGTCTGGCGAAGATGAACGTCGCGATGCTCGGCGAGGCCAAACCGGAGCGCATAGTGACCGTCTGCCCCGAATGCTCGCTGACTCTGGACCGCGAGTACCGCGAACGGTTCGGCGTTCCGGCCGCCGAGGTGCTGCACATCAGCGAGCTGATCGCCGCCCACGCCGACGAACTGCCGCTGACCGATTCGCCACAGAAGGTGACCTTCGAAGATCCGTGCCGGCTCGGTCGGCACCAGGAGAAATACGACCAGCCGCGCAGCGCCCTGACCACCGTGCCGGGGCTCGAATTGCGTGAGATGGATCACAGCCGGCACCGGGCGGTCTGCTGTGCCGGGAGCTGGTTGACCTGCAATCAGGCGACCAAACGTATCCAGACCGACATCTTGAAAGAAGCGGAGGCCACCGGCAGCGACCTGCTGGTGACCGCCTGTCCGAAGTGTTTGATCCATCTGAAGTGCGCGCAGGCCGGCGACGATCCAAACGTGCCCGGGATCGAGATCCGGGACCTGGCGACCGTCGTGGCCGACGCGCTCACCGTAAAGACTCCAGCCGACGAAAGGGGGTGAACCGAATGACAACAGAACTTCCTCGCATCGGCGTGTTCATCTGCGACTGCGGTAGCAACATCGCCGGCGCCGTCGACACCCAGGCCGTGACCGACTACGCGGCCACACTGCCTGGTGTCGTGGCCAGTATCCGCAACAAGTACACTTGTGCCGAGCCGGGCCAGCAGGAGATCAAGAATGCGATCGTCGCGCAAAAGTTAGAGCGCGTCGTCGTCGCTTCTTGCTCGCCCCGGATGCACGAGCCGACTTTCCGCGGCTGCGTATGGGACGTGGGGATGAACCCCTACCTCATGGAAATGGCCAACTTGCGCGAGCACTGCTCGTGGGTGCACGGTGACAATCCGAAGGCGGCAACGGCCAAGGCGAAGGACCTGGTCGCCAGCGCTGTGGCGCGGGTGGCCCGGTTGCAGCCCCAGGACGAGATGTCCTTCCCGGTCACGAAAGCCGCGCTGGTGATCGGCGGCGGCATTGCCGGGATCCAGGCCGCCATGGATCTGGCGGACCAGGGTCACAAGGTCTACCTGGTCGAGAAAGAGCCGAGCATCGGCGGGATCATGGCGCAACTGGACAAGACGTACCCGACGATGGACTGCTCGATATGAATTCTCGGGCCTAAGATGATGGATGCCGGTCGGCATCCGAACATTAAGCTCTTGACTTACAGCGAGGTCGCTGACGTAAGCGGTTATGTCGGCAACTTCAAGGTCACGGTTCGCCAGAAAGCCCGCTATGTCGACGCGACGCTCTGCAACGCGTGCGGCGAGTGTGAAAAGGTCTGCCCGGCGACCCACCCGGACGAGTTCCAGATGGGTCTGAGCACGCGGCGGGCCGTCTACCTGCCGTTTCCCCAGGCGGTGCCGTCGGCCTATCTGCTCGACATGGAGACGTGCCTCGGTACGAACCCCATCGCTTGCGGCAAGTGCGCCGAGGTGTGTGAGAAACAGGCCATCGATTACGATGATCAGGACGAGTTGACCGTGATCGAGGTCGGCGCCATCGTGGTCGCCACCGGGATGGACGTCTACGATCCCACGGCGCTCGACGAGTACGGTTACACCCGCTACGAGAACGTGATCACGAGCATGGAGTTCGAGCGGTTGATCTGTGCCGGCGGACCGACCATCGGACATCTCATACGTCCGAGCGATCAAAAGACGCCGATGCGGATCGGGTTCATCCAGTGCGTCGGTTCACGATCGCTGCGCGACGGCGCCGGCTACTGCAGCAACATCTGCTGCATGAACACGGTGAAGGACACGTTGTTGATCCGCGACCACTACCCGGCTGCGGAATGCTCCGTGTTCTATATCGACATCCGCGCCTTCGGCAAGGGGTTCGAAGACCTCTACGACAAGAGCCGCGAGGCGGGCGTGAAGTACATCCGCGGCATCCCCGGCGAGATCTCCGAGATCGACGGCGGTAATCTGCGGCTGATTGTCGAGAACACCACCGAACAGCGGATGGAAACCCACGAGTTCGATATGATCGTGCTCTCGGTCGGTGTCAGGCCGCGTAGCGACGACGCGTCGATCCGGCGGCTGTTGACCCTCTCGACCACCGCCGAAGGGTGGCTGATGGAGTCGCACCCGAAACTCAAGCCGGTCGATGCACCCACCAAGGGGGTCTACATCGCCGGTTGCACCGAATCACCCAAAGATGTGAAGGACAGCGTCACGCAGGCGGGCGCCGCGGCGGCCCGGGTCGGTGCGTTGCTCAACGCCGGCAAGGTGACCGTCGAGTCGATCACTTGCCACATCGACCAGGAGATTTGCAACGCCTGCGGTCTGTGTGTCGACATCTGCCCGTACGGCGCACTCAGTGCCGACAAGAAGGCGAAGATCAAGGCGAGCGTCGTCGATGCGGCGTGTGCCGGTTGCGGAACCTGCGGCGCGACCTGCCCGCAGGGAGCGATCACCATGCGCCACTTCACCGACGCGCAGATCATCGCCCAGGTCGATGCCTTGTTGGCGGAAAAAAGCGAAGAGAAGGTCATTGTCTTCGCCTGCAACTGGTGCAGCTACGCCGGTGGCGACACCGCGGGCATCAGCCGGATGCAGTACGCGGCTTCGTGCCGTTTGATCCGGACCATGTGTAGCGGCCGCATCGACGAGGATTTCGTCCTGCGCGCCTTCCGCGAGGGAGCGCCGGTGGTGCTGGTCTCCGGCTGCCACTTCGCCGATTGCCACTACATCGATGCCAACCGCCAGACGGTGAAGCGTCTGTACCGGCTCTGGAAGTACCTCGAGAAACGCGACATCCGACCCGAGCGCTTGCAGCTCGAGTGGATCAGCGCCGCCGAGGGGCCGAAGTTCCAGAAGACCATGAACCAGATGGAAGAGCTGCGCCAGACGGTCACGGCCGAGGAGATCGCACACACGGTCGAAGTGCTGGCCAAGGAGGAAGAGAAGAAACGGGCCCGCCGCGCGAAGCAAGCGCAACAGCGGCAGTCCGCCGAGACCGAGGTGCCGGCAGGCTGAGCCGGCGGCGTTTCGAGATAAGACAGCACGCCGCATGACGACGCGGTGCAGTGCGGTGCGGCGTGCCAGAGCGAGAGGTGACCACAGTGGTAGAGCCGTGGAACTGGAAGTGCATGCGGTGCGGGCACGATTACGTCGAGGAATACGATCCGAAGGCGGCGATGACCGAGCGGTCTTGTCCTGAGTGCCGTTCGAACAGCGTGCGGCCCATCGAATCGGTCGCCAAGGCCAAGGCCAAATCGTAGGGATTTGGCGTCGGGATTGGACGTCGGGATTTGGCATCGGGAAAAGCATCGGGACAAGCAAAGGGACTAACGATGACCGCAGCGCGCAAGCAGGATGAGAAACCGCTCAAGATCGACCACAGTTTCCGGGATAAGCTCGGCCTGGTGCTCGAGGGCGATGGGGTCGCGTATTGTTATCAATGCGGCGCCTGCGTCG